>JANPDZ010000933.1:0-2569 GCA_031431735.1 Acidobacteriota bacterium
CGAGCCGCCGACGACGCGCCCCCAGCGGTACTGAACCAACTGCCGCCACGATCCACGCGAACCGAGCTCGATGTCGCTCCCGTCGGATCTGTTACCGCGCCGCTTTGATAACTTCCATACCAATCTTGACACCATTCCCACACGTTCCCGTGCATATCATACAACCCCCAAGCGTTTGCCTGTTTCGTCCCCACTTCGTGCGTCCGATTATTGTTCGATTTCAGCTTATCCTCACTCCACTCACCGCTTAATGTTTGGTCTCCCGAATTATTATAATACCAAGCCATTGCATCCAGGTTCCCCGCATAATCTCCCGTCGTTCCCGCCCGCGCCGCGTATTCCCACTCCGCTTCTGTTGGAAGACGATATTTGTAACCATCATTCTGTGCGTTCAATTTTCCGATAAACTCTTGTGCGTCATCCCAACTAACGCAGATTATCGGCTTATTCTCGCCTAGAAATTCGCCGCTCAAACTTCCGTAAGCGCATTTCGTCGGAAGTGCGCCCATCACCGCTTGCCATTGCGCCTGCGTCACTTCTGTTCTGCCCATATAAAATGCTTGACTGATCGTTACTTTATGCACCGGCTTTTCGTCAGTCGAACCCATCATAAAATCGCCTGCCGGAATATACATAAATTCCATTCCAATCGAATTTCTCCGCATCGTCCCGATTTTCGGCGTGGCATCCGGAGCATCCACGACTACCCCCAAATCGCGAAGCCTCAACCGGGCAAGACTCGCAAATTCACCGCTCGGATAGTCCGTCAGATATTCCTTATATCCGGCGACCGTTTTTAGCCTCACTGCTTCATCCCATTTGGCTTTTTCTTTGGCTTTTTCCTGTTCTTTCAGTTTTCTTGCGTCCTCATCCTCAAATTCCTTGATTTTTAGTCTGGCACTTGCCGCATTCTTTCCATTTGGATAAACCGAAAGATATGACTGATACGCGCTCTTTCGGTTTAGAAATTGAACTTCATCCCATTTTGTTTGTTCTTCCTTGTCTTCGATTTCTCTGATCTTTGATCTGGCACTTGACACAAATTCGCCGTTTGGATACCACGCGAGATATGAATTATATGCGTCTTTACTATTTACCCTGTTTGCCTCCAGCCATTTGGTTTGCTCCTCTTTTCTTTCGAGTGCTTTGATACCTAAACGGGCTTCATCCGTAAATTCTCCATTCGGATATGCCGTCAGATATGAATTATAAGATTCTCTCGTATTTTGATTCTGTGCCTCACTCCATTTTGACCGCTCAATATCTTTCTGTTTCTGCAATTCAGCTTGTTTGAATTGTTCAATCTTATTATTAGCCTGCGCCGTGTATTTGCCTTTGGGATATTCAGCCAAATAAAACTCATAGCCCGTCTTGGTGTCCCTTCTGCTGATTTCCTGCCAATAAATCTCCTCAGCATTTATGTTTTGCGAGACACTGACCGGAGTGGGCGTTGGCAAAGGTGTCGGCTTAGGTGTTATCGGCGTCGGCGTTGAGGTCGCCACAGTTTCAGTGTTCGGAACAACAGGCTGGGTTGATTTCACTGTTTTGAAATAAAATTCGCCGCTAAAGCTCGAAGATGTCCACGGAATTTGTTTGCCGCCGCTCGTATTTTTGACCGAAATCAAGACATTCTTAAACGCTTCTTCGATTTTCAAATTCGGTTGTTTGATGTATTTCAAAAGTTCCGCCGTGTAAAGTCCGTTTCTGCCCGTGCCGTCCGAAGCCGTTTTGTCGGGTGATGTCGAATAAGCGATAAAGGTTCCTGACGGTGCGGAGATTTGCGCCAAACCGCCGTCCGAAACATCTCTGCTCCAGCTCCGCGCAAACGGATTATTGCGGCACGCGTCCAATATAACGATGTTCAAACCATTGTTCGCCGTCGCCATCTTTCGCAAAACGAGGTCAAAATTGAGCGCGGTGTCTTCGATCTCGTCCTCGCGCTGAATGTCCGCTTCGACCGGGATCAGATAATTTCGTCCGCTGACCTGAATGCCGTGTCCCGCGTAATAAAACAGTCCGACGCCGCCGTTTGCCTTGAGTTTGTCACCGAATTCGCGCACTTTGTCTTTCATCACCTTCAAACTCAGATTCGTGCCCGAAACGACTTCAAAACCGAGATCGGTCAGAGCATTCGCCATATCGGTCGCGTCGTTGGCAGGATTAGCGAGCTTGCGGGCGATCGTGTATTCACCGTTGCCGATCACTAAAGCGGTGCGTTTCAGCGATTTATCGTCATTTTCTCGCGTCAGTTGCCGATCTTTTTGTGCCGCGACCGGCAAACTGCACATTAACATCGCCAACAATAAGCTAAGGGCAGAAAGTCTTTTAAACATTTTCTTCAATTCTCCTTTTCGGGTTCTGCGCGTTTCTTTCGGAGATTTTACATTAAAACGCGATTTTTACCAAGATATTTTTTGTCAGGTGTAATGCCTCAGTCAAGATACCACCGCCAGAGGCGGTGGCTTGATTTATTCGCCCTAGAAGGTGCGCCATTACGGTTGAACGAAGTTAAGGATTTCTTTTCTTCTCTCAACTTGCCTGATCTTTGAAAAGCTTAGTAATCAATCTC
>JANPDZ010000934.1:0-7867 GCA_031431735.1 Acidobacteriota bacterium
ATTTACCACCCCAACTACCTGCATTTAATTCAGGTAAAAATTTCTCTTAAAGTCATCTTGTGTTAATAACATTGGACTTAGCCCAATTTCTTGGTCAGCTAATTTTGTCTAAAGTCCCTTTTTTTGTCTAAAGTCGAGTAACCTCAAAAATTGTTAAAAATAGAATATAAGAAACGCCGTCAAAACTCAAAAAAACTTTTCAAAAATAACTTTTGCTGAAAAATCCGTCTATCTTTGTTTGATAAACATTCTGAGCATTGTTTGAAGCTGTGCGTTTGTAAAAGGTTTCGGCAAAAAAGCGACCGCGCCCGCTGCAAAACTGTCCGACGAAAGACGCGAATTCTGCTCGGCCGTCATCATGATCACGGGAATTTTCATCAAACGCTTTTCGGACTGCATATAACGAACCAGCTCTGTGCCTTGAATATATGGCATCACAACGTCAAAAATTGCCGCCACAAACGGCTCGCCCGCCTGCAAAACCTTATAGGCTTCTTTACCGTCACGCGCCGTAATTACCTCATAGCCTTCTTTTTCGAGGATCGCTTTGACAAGGCGCAAAATGGCCGGATCATCATCAGCAACCAAAATTTTTGCCAGTCCGTTCTCTAAAATTTCACTCATCTTACAAAAAATCTACCCTTTTTCCGACTTCCAATTCATTCTAACTAAAGTTAGCCAATTTTACGAATTTACCGATAGTTCGGCGGCTAAATTTATAGCGGCGGTCATACTCGAAGATTCCGCCAGGTTTTTCCCCGCGATGTCAAAAGCCGTGCCGTGGTCAACCGATGTCCTGATCAGCGGCAAACCGAGCGTGACGTTCACAGACGCGCCGAATGACAGACATTTGACGGCAATCGTTGCCTGATCGTGATAACACGAAATTACGCCATCGAATGCGCCTTTAAACGCACGCAGAAAAATCGTATCGGGTGAATAAGCACCGAAAACTTCGATGCCGAACTTTTCGCGGCATTCTCTGATCGCCGGCAAGATCTCTGTTTCTTCTTCATTGCCGAACATTCCGCCTTCCGAAGCGTGCGGATTTAGTCCGGCAACCGCCAGACGCGCATCTCTTTTCAGCAGGCGCGAAATTTCCCGGTGCGAAAACTTTATCAATTCAACCAATTTTTCCTTTTTGACAAGTTCAATCGCATCACGCAAGGAAACGTGTGTTGAAAGCAGCACAACGCGCAACTTTTCGGCAAAAAATGACATCGCAAACTCTTTTGTGCCTGTCAAAAATGCCAGAAATTCGGTGTGTCCGGGAAAATCATACCCGCCGAGATGAATCGCCATTTTACTGATCGGCGCGGTCGCGATGGCGTCAATCTTTTTTGTCTGCCAAAGCCGCACGGCTTCTTCGATATATTCGGCGGAGGCTTTTCCGCTAACCGCCGATTCTTCGCCGCAGTGAATTTTCCGGGTAATATTTTCTAAATCGTAAACTATTACTTTACCGGAATTCAGCGGAATTTCTGCGCCTTTTTTGACGGTCAATAAATCAATGTCAATCTTTAAATCCTGCGCCGCCTGCCGCAAATTCGAGCCGTCGCCAATGATCACGGGTTGGCATATTTTCAAAATATTTTTGTCGGAAAGCGATTTTAGGACAATTTCGGGACCGATGCCGGCGGCATCGCCCATCGTTATACCAACGCGAGGTAAATACACTTTTGCGAATTCGGGGGAATTTTCATTGAAGTCAGCATTCACAGACTAAGCATAAAGTAAAAAGCAGAAAGTAACAAAACCGTTTATTCCAAGGAAAAGAATTTACTTTTACCTTTTTACTTTTTACCTTTTACCTTTTCAGGCCGATCTTCGGCTTTGAACATATATTTGACGTTATGTTTCAAAAGCAGAACATTCGGCGCGTCAGTTCGATTTACTTTTAGCGCGTCGCGGTCATACCATTCGATAGTGCCTTCAATTTCTTCACCGTCCAGCAAAACGATCGTCATCAGGGTTCGCGAATCAATTTGCTTTTTGTAGTAATAGATCTCGGCGTTTGTTTCGCTCGGCGGTGTTTTTTTACGGGCATCTGACTGCTCGTTTGATTGACGCTGATAATTTTGCGTTTCGTATCTGTCTCTCATTAGTTTTCTATCTCCATCACGATTCACTAAGCCGGAATCTGACTATTTTTTTTCAAAAACCAAAATCAATCTGCCTGTCGGCGTATAAAAGTCGGAACATTGATGTCTTCTTCTTTGTCCGAAGGCATAAAACCCGTCCGCACACTGAATTGTCCGACGGCTTGCGTTGCTTCGGTCTGCTGTCCGCCTGACGGTATGACGGAATATATTTGGCTTTCGAAACCGGTCGCGATGACTGTAATTTTTACTTCATCACCCATATCATCATTGAAAACCGTTCCCCAAATGATGTCGGCTTCGTCGTGCGCTTCGGCCTCGATCAAAGCAATTGCCTCTTCGATCTCGTTAAGTGCCGTGTTTTTTGAACTTGTAATATTGATCAGTGCGCCGCGCGCGCCTTTGATGGAATTTTCTTCCAGCAGTTTTGAGTCAATCGCCGATTTCATCGCTTTGACCGCCGCACCTTCGCCTTTCGCCTTTCCAATGCCCATCAGCGCAACGCCTCTGCCCTTCATCACAGAACGAACGTCGGCAAAATCGAGATTTATGACACCCGTCGTCGTGATCAAATCGCTGATGCCCTGGACGGCTTCCAATAAAACATTGTCGGCACGCTGAAAAGCGTCCATAATCGAGATTTTTTCCTCGGCATCTTTGAGTTTTGAATTTGGAATCGTGATGATCGTATCAACACAGCCGCGCAATTCGGCTAAACCTTTTTCGGCTTGCGCCATTCGCTTTTTGCCTTCGACGGTGAACGGTTTGGTAACGATGGCGACGGTCAACGCGCCGAGTTCGATCGCCAAAGAAGCCACGACCGGAGCCGCACCGGTTCCGGTTCCGCCGCCAAGTCCCGTCGTCACGAACACCATATCCGCGCCTTCGAGCACGTCCATGATCTTCTCGTGGTCTTCGAGTGCCGCATCGCGCCCGATGGTCGGATTCGAGCCGGCCCCAAGTCCGCGCGTGAGGCGGCTTCCGAGCTGGATTTTCATCGGTGCTTTGGAATCATTGAGAGCTTGCACATCAGTATTTACTACAATAAATTCAACGCCTTTGATTCCGGCTTCGATCATTCGATTGACCGCGTTGCTTCCGCCGCCCCCAACTCCGATGACTTTGATTTTCGCCCCCGTTACAGGTGGCTCATCAATAAAAATTTTAATGCCGTTATTTTTCATTTGAAGACCGTCCGTCATTATAATTGCTTCCTTATTAAGTGTATTTAAACGCAAAAAGGTGATGTAACTTCTGGGGCGTTTACTTTTTCGTCGTTCAACAAGATATTGTGCCTACGGCGACAAAGCATACAACGATTTGGGGTAAGAAATCCAGTCCAGAAGTTACATTTATCTGAATTTCTCGCGAAAATTTTCAAACCACTCGGCAACTTTGCGGGTCGGCGACTTGCCGCCGTTTGATTGTTCCCGAATTTGCTGCCGCATCGAAGAGAGTGCCAATCCGCAGGCAGTTGCCCATTCCGGTGTTTGCACTTCTGCCGCCAAACCGCCGAAATATTCGGTGTTGACAAAACCGAGCCGCGTCGGCGCGTCAAAAACCTGTTCGGCGATCTCGACCATCCCGCGAATTTGCGAACCGCCGCCGGTTAAAACAACGCCGCTCGAAATTTGTGCGCCGGTTTGATTAACCTCGTGCGCGAGATGCTGCAGCAATTCGATCGCGCGCGGCTGCATGATGTCGCACAGAATTTCTTTCGACAATCCACGAGTTTCATTGCGTCCGACCGGCGTAATTTCGATAATTTCCTGCCGCTCTTCCTCGCCGATCAAAAATCCTGCAACGCATCCAAAGCTATGTTTAATCTTATTCGCTTCGGGAATCGAAACGCGCAAACCGACGGCAATGTCCTTTGTAAAGTGCATTCCGCCAAACGGAAAAACCTTCGTATGCTGAACCGCGCCGCGCCCGAAAATCATCAAACTCGTCAATTCCGCGCCCATATTTATCAGGGCACAGCCGTATTCCTTATCGTCATCGGTGAGCGTGCTTTCGGCCGCCGCGAGCGGTTCGAGAATCATATTCTCAACTTCGAGACCGACACGATTGATGGCTTTGACGATATTTTGTCTGCCCGCGCTCGGGCTGATGACGATGTGAACGCGGCTTTCCAGACGCGAACCGCGCATTCCGACCGGTTCCGTGATTCCGTCCTGCCCGTCAATGATAAATTCCTGCGGCAGACGGTCAATGATCTCCCAGCCCGCCGGCAGCGACATCGCACTTGCCGATTCGACAGCACGCGCCATATCTTCTTCCGTAATTTCGCGTCCGGCACCGGCAACAGCAACCACACCGCCTTTGTTTTCGCCTTGCAGATGCTCGCCCGAAAGATTGACGGTCGCCATTTGAATTTCCAGACCGCTGACCCGCTCGGCTTCTTCGATGGCACGTTTGATCGAATCGGCAACCGCATCGGTCGTCGTCACGATGCCGCGCCGTAATCCGCGCGATTCGGCTTGCCCCATACCGACGATATTCATCAAACCGTTCTCCGAAGGTTCACCGACAACGCACCGCACTTTGCTCGTGCCGATGTCTAATCCAACTGCATGTATTTCACGATTTATCATCAAATTAAACTACTTATTCTCTGAACTTTAGTTATTTGAGCGCGGCACGAGAATCATATTTTGCCCGACCAAATCAATGCCTTCAAAGGTCACTCCTTTATTGGCAATGCCTTTAATTCCATCTTGAAGATGCTTGCCGAAATCTTCTTTTCCCAAATCAATAAAAACATTCATTCCCGAATCTTCGATAATCGCGCGCGGTTCTTCCAAATTCGTCAGATTAACTTCTTTGACGCGCTTTGCAAGATCGAAAGTTTTCCAATCATCGAGCATTTTCTGGTACATTTTCACGCGCAACTGATTTTCTTTCACGGCTTTATCGGTTTTTGTTTCGTCCCAGCCGCGCATTGCGAACGGTGGACGCTGTTCGTTTTTACCGACCAGTGCTAAAACGATGCCTTCATCATCGGTCCAAAAATCACCGCCGCCGATCCGCACAATCGCTTTCGGCACCCGTTCGACGATGTTGACGCGGACACCATCGGGTAAAACCCTTGAAACCGCTACCGATTTAACAAAATCAAGCCGTTCGACCTTATCTTTAATATCTTTCAAATCAGCGTTCCAAACGCCTAATTTTTCGGTCTGACTTGAGACGATTTTCTCGATGTCGCTTTTTGAAGCGTGCACTGCACCGCGCACATCAATCTTTTTGACATCGAAAAACTCGGAAGCCGTGACCGTTCGATAGCCCATAAAACCCAAAAATCCGAGACAGAACAAAATACAAGAGATCAGAAATAGCGGCACGAAAAAATTTGCGAAATTTCCGCTCGATTTGGCGGTTCGCCGCACCGCCGGTCGCGTCGCACGGCGACGCTTCGGCGGTGTCGCCGCCGTTTTGCTCTTCAAAGTAGTTTTGCGTGTTCGTGTTGCCATAGCATTTTAAGGCGACGCGGCGAAATTGAGACGCGGCGACGCGGTGATTTATTCTCCGTGTCTCCGTGTCTCCGTGTCGCCGTGTCGCAATTTTTCCAGGATTTCATCGGAAAGCCGCGTAATGCTTCCCGCGCCGAGTGTGATAACCAAATCGCCTTCCTGCAAATGCGGAATGATTTTATCCGCCGCGCTTTCGACATCGCCGATATAGTTTGCGTTTTTATGCCCGTATTGCTTGATGTTTTCGGTCAGAATTTCCGCCGTGATGCCTTCGATCGGTTGTTCGCTCGCGGCGTAAATATCCGTCACGAAAAGCACATCGGCATTGTTAAAGCAAAGCGCGAATTCGTTCATTAATTCCCGTGTCCGCGAATAACGGTGCGGTTGAAAAACAACTACCGTGCGCCGTCCGCCCGAACTATTTTTGGCCGCCGAAAGCGTTGCCGTAATTTCCGTCGGATGATGTCCGTAATCGTCAACTATCGAAATTCCACGGGCTTCGCCTTTGAACTGAAAACGGCGATTGGCATTTTTGAAACCGGCAAAAGCTTCGGCAATTTTGGCAAACGGAATTTCCAATTCCAAAGCCACCGCGGTTGCCGCCAAAGCATTGTACACATTATGTTTCCCAGGCACAGGCATATTTATTTCACCCAACATTTCCGTGCCTTTCATAACCTTAAAACTCGTCCCGAAACTATCATTGTAGCGAATTTCCTGCGCCGAAACATCGGCTTGTGCGGTCATTCCGTAGGTCACGCGGCGGCGTTTGATACGCGGTATGATCAATTGCACATTCGGATCGTCAAGACACAAAACACAAGCACCGTAAAACGGGACTTTATTGACAAAATCCGTAAAGCATTGGACGACGTCTTCCATTCCTTTGTAGGATTCCATATGTTCCTTATCAATGTTTGTGACGACCGCGATCGTCGGGTAAAGCATTAAAAAAGAACGGTCCGATTCGTCGGCTTCGGTCACGAACCAATCGCTTTTGCCAAGCCGCGCATTCGAACCGAGCGTGTCAACGACACCGCCGACGATCGTTGTCGGATCAACTCCGGCGTGTCCGAGAACTGTCGCGACCATCGAAGTTGTCGAAGTTTTTCCGTGCGTTCCGGCAATCGCAATTCGATACGGCTTCAAAGTCATCAATTCGGCAAGCATTTCGGCACGCGGAATAACGGGAATCGCTTTTTCCTTTGCCAGAACAACTTCCGGATTGTCTTCTTTAACCGCTGACGAATAAACGACAACCTCAGCTTCGCCGATGTTTTCCGCCGCGTGACCTTCGTAGATCTTGACATTGAAAAGCGTTTCAAGCCGGTCGGTGTTTTTCGATTTCCGCAAATCAGAACCCGAAACAACAAAACCGAGATTGCATAACACTTCGGCAATGCCGCTCATACCGATTCCGCCAATCCCGATAAAATGAATATTTTTTACGTATCTAAACATTTTTTAGTGGTCAGTGATCAGTGGTCAGTGGTCAGTTGCATTTCAAAAACTGCAACGAACCACTAACTACGAACAACTGACAATTCCTCAATAATATTTACGGCCACTTCCGCTGCATCTTTGCGCGCCAATTTCTTTGTCGCTGATTCCATCGCGGAAATCTTTTCTTCCTGATCTATCAAATCTAAAATTTCGTTCGCCAAAGATTCGCCATTTAAATCTCTTTGCAAGATCATTTTTGCCGCGCCTGCCGTTTGCAAGGCTTCGGCGTTTTTGCGCTGATGATCGTCGGCGGCAGTCGGCAACGGAATCATGATCGCGGCTTTGCCGGCCGCCGAAAGTTCCGCGCAAGTCGTTGCGCCGGCACGGCAAATCACCAGATCAGCCTTTGCAAATTCATCAACCATATTTGAAATAAACGTGCGAACATCCGCGTCAGTGAAAGACGAGCGTGAATAAATCTCTTTCAGCTTTTCAAAATCAAATTCGCCCGTTTGATGCGTAATCTGCAACTTTTCCTTCGGTAATTTTTCAAGCGCGTCGCCCATCGCGTTGTTGATCGCCCGCGCACCTTGCGAACCGCCGAAGATCAACAGATTAACTTTTTCGCCGCGCTCTTTCGGCTGAATGTCAAAAAACTCTTTGCGAACCGGATTGCCCGTCACAATCCCTTTTTTACCGAAAAACGGTAACGCTGCTTCAAACGTCAGAGCTGCTTTCGTAATAAATGGCGCAAGCCGACGATTCGTAAAACCCGGCAGCGCATTTGAATCCATAACAAGCGTCGGAACACGCATCAAACTCGCCATTAAAAGTACCGGTCCTGAAACATAG
>JANPDZ010000935.1:0-15607 GCA_031431735.1 Acidobacteriota bacterium
TGCCCGCGAAATGACGCGAAAGACACGAAATAGAAAATTAGATTGAATCATTTTCGCTTTTTTTAGCGTCTTTTAGCGTTTATTCGCGGGCAACTTTCTTATTTTCCGGGCAACGCAATTTTTAGACCGCTCAGTAATGATTTTCGTATGTTTCGTGGGTTTTGTGGGCAAATCTTTCTTATCCACTTTATTTCCAATAATGTCTATTAAAAGAATCAGGCGATCGCTTTGCGCGGCGCGATGCTTGAAAAATAAATGGCGATCAGCACGGCAATGACCATAATTGCCGAAGCCGTCCAAAATGTGCGTTGAATCGTGTAATTATCAACGTGATTGAGCGAATTATTGAGCAAAACACCGCCGATCGCCGGACCGATGGCGCGGGCGAGACTTGCGCCTGACTGCATTACGCCGAGCGATTTGCCTTGTTCGCCTTCGTTCGCAATTTTTGAAACAAGACTTGTCACGGAAGGTGAAGCCATCGAGTTTCCGATTGCCAAAAATGCCGTCACGATCAGCAAACCAAACAGTCCGCCGGTTTCGGGACCAACGTAAGGAATACAAAAAAAGCTCAATGCCATCAACAAACATCCGATTATCATCAAAGGACTTTCGCCGAAGTTTCGAACCAGTTTACCGAAAAGTCCGCCTTGAAAGATGACCGCCAAAATTCCTATAAAAGCAAAAATATAGCCGTTTTGTTCGGCTGTGTACGCGAATCGTTCGATAGTGTAAAGCACAAAAGCGTAGGTCATGATCGAAAACGATGTGACGAGAAAGAAATAAATTGCCGTGAGCGTTCCGAAATGCGCGTCTTTTAATGATTCAAAGAGTTCGACGAGCCGGTTTTTACGAGGTTTGGGCGGGGCGAAAGAATTTTTCTTAACCGATTCGGGCAAGATAAAGTAAAGCAAACCGGCATTGATAAATGATAAAGCTCCGGCGAACAGAAACGGTACACCAATTCCGAAACGGCTTAAGATTCCGCCGATCGCGGGACCGAAAATAAATCCCAATCCGAACGCCGCCCCGAAAAGTCCCATTCCTTTGGCGCGATTTTCTTTGGTTGTGACATCGGCAACATAGGCTTGCGCGGTCGAGATGTTACCGCCCGTTATTCCGGCGATGATGCGGCCGACAAAAACCATCCAGAGCGCAAACGCAAACCCGATAAAAAGATAACCGATCGCCGAACCGATGATCGAGAAAAACAAAATCGGTCGCCGCCCGACTTTGTCCGAAAGATTTCCGAGAATCGGTGAGAAGATAAACTGCATCAACGAATACGAAGCAAATAAGATCCCGATCTCAAACGGTGTCGCCCTAAATGTTTCGCTTTCGACGTAAAAAGGCAGCGCCGGAATGACGATGCCGAAACCGACAAGATCAATAAAAACCGTGATGAAAATGATGATTAAAGGTCTGGTGAAAAACTTTTCGTTATTCGTCGTTGTTGGTGTTTGCATTTCTCTCAAAGCGGACACGGCGGTAAATTTCGGTTATGGGCAGCGTTAATCCAACGGATTGAAATTCTATTACATCGTCGGAAGCGTCAAAATAATAAGTGATCCAGGTTCCATTTGCCTGACGGCGATGAAGTTCGATGTTTATTCGGTGTTGGTCAATTACAGCATATTCTTGCACACTCGGCATTTGCTGGTAAAAAAGGAGTTTTTCGCGGCGGTCGATATGTTCGGTTGACGGTGACGTTACTTCGATGATGAAAATCGGTGCGTTGCGAAAATAGGGACTTTCGGGATTTTCTTCGCACGAAACCAGAACATCGGGATAATAATAAACATTTCTTGTTACCTGCACTTTTGTTTCACCTGCAAACGGTTCACACGGTGAATCCCGCAAATGAATTGATAAAGAAGTCGTTAAATTTATTGTAATTCGGGAATGATTATCGCTCGTTCCCGCCATTGCATAAACTTCGCCCTCGACGAATTCGTGTCTGATCGGACTGATCTTTTCGCCTTTGAGATAGTCTTCGACGCTTATTTTTGTTTTTAATTTCGGCAAACCCATATTGCAATTTTAGCAAATAATCGTTTCCATTGTAATATAAACAATAGTCAAATTAACATCTTGGGGGAAATTGCAAAAGAGATGCAAAAAGCTACAAATATAAAAGTATTTTTAATTCTAATAACTGCACTTGTTTTTTCTATGTATCAGGAAACACCAGCCCAGCGCAAAAAAACGAACACTAAAACAGCGACCGTTGAAGTCAAGCCTGTTCCGCCGGAAATCAGTTACACGGTTTCGATGTCAAAGCCGTGGACGCACCTGCTCGAAGTCGAGATGCGGCTCAATTGGGCGCAAATGCCTGAAAAAGCGGAAGTTTCGATGCCGGTTTGGACGCCGGGAAGTTATCTTGTCCGCGAATACGCGCGGCACGTCGAAAATTTTTCCGCCAATGATGCGAGCGGCAACGCGCTTGTTTGGAACAAGACAGACAAAAATAGTTGGCAGATCGACACCAAAGGCGCAAAGGGAATTGTCGTCAAATACAATGTCTATGCGAATGAATTGACCGTCAGGACGAATGAACTGAACGACGATCACGCGTTTTTTACGCCCGCCGCATTGCTGATGTTTCCGAAAGACCAGCTCAAAGCGGCTTCGACTGTCAAAGTTAATCCTTATAAAGATTGGCGCATTGCGACCGGTTTGCCGAAAGTCGAAGGTCAGACCAATGTTTTCCGAGCCGAAAACTACGACATTCTTTATGATTCGCCTTTTGAAGTCGGCGATTTTCACGACATCTATTTTACCGTCCGGGGCAAACAACACCGTTTTGTGGTTGATGGCGAAGGCAATTACGACCTTGACAAGATCGCCAAAGACACGGCAAAAATCGTCGAAGAATCTTACAAGATCTTTGGTGAATTGCCGTATAACGATTACACGTTTATTCTTAACTTGCGGGGCGGCGGCGGACTTGAGCATCTGAATTCGACCGCGCTGCAATGGAATCGGTTCGGTTTTACGGGCGCTCGTTATAGCGATTTTATGGCACTCGTCGCCCACGAATATTTTCACCTTTTCAATGTCAAACGGATTCGTCCCGACGCGCTCGGACCGTTTGATTACAACAACGAAAACTATACAAAACTGCTTTGGGTTGCCGAAGGCGGCACGGCTTATTACGAATCGGTTTTGGTCGAGCGCGCCGGAATTATTTCCGCCAATAATTTTCTCGACGGTAAAGCGGCGCAGATTCAATCGCTTCAAGAGCGTCCCGGCAGATTTGAAGCCAGTCTGGAAGAAGCAAGTTTTGACGCGTGGATCAAATATTATCGGCAGGACGAAAACGCGGTCAACAATCAAATTTCGTATTACGACAAAGGCGAATTGGTCAACTTTTTGCTTGACATCGAGATTCGCTCAAGCTCGAAAGGCGCGAAGTCTTTAGACGATGTGATGCGACATCTTTACAACGAATTTTACAAAAAGAACAAAAACTACACGCCCGAAGATTATCAAAAAGTATCGGAAATGATGGCGGGCAAATCGCTCGACAATTTTTTTGCGAAATACGTTCGCGGACGCGACGAGATCGATTACGACGCGATTCTGAATGGCATCGGTTTGCAGTTAAAAAACAACAAAGGTCGGGAAACGAGCTATCTCGGCGCGACTCTTCGCCAGGACGGCGAGCGTTTGACGATAACGAATTTACCGAAAGGAACGCCCGCGTATGAACAAGGTTTGAACGCCAACGACCAGATCATTGCGATTGACGGAATTCGTGCGAATCAGACGTTTTTGCAAACTTATCTCGGCGAAAAGAAAGTCGGCGAAAAGGTCAAACTGACTTTTTTCCGTTTTGACGAACTTCGCGAGATCGAGATCATTCTCGGCGGACGCGCCCGTTCGGCGTATCTGATCGTTTCGGCGGAAACTCCGACCGATGACCAGAAAATGATTTACAAAAACTATCTCGGCGCGGAGTTACAGTGATAAAGCGGAAAAGGGAAAAAGGTCAAAAGGGGAAAAGGGGAAAAGGGGAAAAGTCCGATGAATTTATGAACAACCAACTTTTTCACTTTTAACCTTTTGACCTTTTTCCCTTAAAAAGAAGTATGCGAATTTCTAAAAAAATAATTGTTCTCGCTTGGCTGATAGCGACCGCGACGGCGTGTCAGAAAAGTATTTTTGAATCGTCAACGGTTGCGCCGGCGACCTTGAGAGATGTTCCCGCGTTGCGTTTGAATTTTCGCTTTGAGGCGGATATTCCCGCGCCGTCCGACCCGAAAAAACTTGCGCCGACGGAAGATAGAAATGTGGCTGTGCAGGCTGATTTTGACGCCAATCGCCAGCAGGAAATTCTCGTTCAAACAATTCCCGCGCCGAATGGGCAGCGGATATTGACGGTTTATCAGCGGCTCGGCGATGCGGATTTTACGTATCGGCTCGATATGTATTCGGGCGACGGTAAATTTCTGCGGCGTGTTTCGCCCGAAACTATGCTGGTAGATTTCCCGGACATCATTGTCTGGTCGCCCGATTCGACGAATGTCGCGTTTGTCGCCATTGCGCGTCAAGGCGGTCTGAACAGTCTGGCGCCTTTGCCGACTCCGGCGGCGAGTAATTCAAACACTTCTGCCAATAAATCGGCAAACACGAGCGCCAATACTAATGCGAACACGAACGCAAATGTCAACACCGAACCTGCCGACACTTCGATTACGCCGACCGCGCCAACGCCCGAATCGGCACAGAATGTTCTGACTTTTCGCACCGAACAGATTTATTTGTGCAATTCGGAAGGCGTTGATTTGAAGCCGATCACACAGATCGAAGGATTAATTTATTATTATTTTGTTTGGTCGCCGGATAGTTCGATGCTTGCATCATTGGCGGTGCGTTTTGAGGAATGGCGTTATTTACAAATGCAGGCGGATAGAAGCGGCGAAGTCTTTTTGCCTTTGGGCAGACCACGCATCATCGAAAAAAATGGGCGCGAACGGCGGCTCGATGATAATCTGACGGCGGCGCATCCCGTTTGGTCGCCCGATTCGGCAAAGGTTGCGGTGGGTTTTAATGTTGAAAATAAGCCGTCCCAGGTTCGGATCTACGATGCGATCGGCGATCAGCCGACGCAAGCCGCGATTCCGGTTCGCAATCAGCTTTTGATCTCGTCGAAAGCATATGACGACAAAGTCAATAACGAACAAAGCTCGCAAAGCAATACTAATGCCGAAACGAATACAAATCCGGCACAACCGTCGATGACCTTGCCCGACGAAAAAACGCTCGTTTCGTTTCAACCGATCGTTGCGCTCGAATGGTCGGCGGATAATTTGCTTTATCTGCAAACGGGTTATGTCAAGCAATACAAAAGCGGCGACGGTGCCCGTAGCAGTCTGCGCTGGCACCGGCTGGTGTTAAGTCCGCAGGCGACGGCGATTAAATAGTTGAAATTAGTTTTTGGTCTTTGGTCTTTGGTTTCTGACTCAAGACTTAAGACCAAAGACTTGAATGGGGATTGTTTTTTTTGAATTGAATATGTTGTGACTTGAGCGGGCGCAGAGCGCACCTTCCAGACCTGTAAATGGTTTTAGCAGGTCTTTTTAACCTTTAATTTGAGAAAAAGATGTAAGAAAATCAATCAATTGACAGCAAATTTGAGGTCTGGAAGGGTTGCCCCGCGCCCGCTCAGGTCAATTTTCGATTTTGAAAAAAAACAATCCCCATTCAAGACCAAAGACCAAAGACCAAAAACCAAAGACTTATGAACTATCAAACAATATCTGAAATTTACGACGCGAACGATCAGATTCGCGGAAAACTTAAAAGCATCGTTGCGAATTTGACCGACGAACAAGCGAACACTTTGCCCGACGGCGAAAAATGGACGATTGCCGGATTTGTCGAACATATTGCGATGGTTGACGAAGGCATTATGCGGATTTCCGCCAAATTATTGAATGCGGCAAAGGCAAACGGCAAAACTGCGGACGGTGCGGCAAAATTGTCCGAAGAATTTATGCAAAAAGCCGCCGCCGGAAGAAACGCGAAATTTGAGGCTCCCGAAAGAGTGCGCCCGACGGGAACAAAAACCATTGCCGAATCTCTGGCGAAAATGGCTGAAACCCGGCAGAGTTTGGAAGACTTGCGCCCGTTGTTTGAATCGGTCGAATGCGCGGATGTCAAATTTCCGCATCCGGCGTTTGGCGATCTGTCGTCGCACGAATGGCTCGCGCTGCTCGGCGGTCACGAAATGCGGCACATCAAACAAATTGAGAAGCTACTTGAAAAAATTCAATAGAGATTAAAAGAAATTATCCACGAAGGGACACGAAGATTTCACGAAGGACAGAAAAAAGTTGCCGATTGTTTAAAACTGAACCGACCAGCGGCGATAAATATTTCAAAAAAAATCTTCGTGTTGCCAACACGTGAACCTTCGTGGATGGTTATTTCAAATAATCTCTAATAAAAAAGCCCTGACTGCGAGGAGGTCAAGCAGTCAGGGTTTAAGTTGTCCAAACGGGTGCTTCTTTTGTATCAGCTATTTCCGTAAAATTGCCGGAAGCACTAGCTTAGACGGTCAATTGAACTTTTTTGTTGCCTGAAACTTTTTTAGTTTAGAGTCCTGTCTTCAGGCAGCAATTTTCGTAAGCGAATCGTTGCCGCCTGAAGGCGGGACTCAAAACTTTAGCGGCTTGCCGGAATGTCGCCGGTCAGACCGAAGTGTCTGAATTCGTAAGCGTTATCAACACTTCTCCAGATATACCAGTCACCGGTCGAAGGACGATAAACAGCGATGTCGGTTTGATTATCGCCATCGTAGTTTCCGGCAACCGGAATATCTTCCGCGATACCGAATTGGCGAATGTCGAATGCGCCGTCGCTCGATTTCCAGATATACCAGACACCGGTCGAAGGACGATAAACAGTGATGTCATCGCGTCCGTCGCCGTCAAAGTCGCCTCTCACGGGTTTGTCACCTGTCTGACCCCATTTGACGATGCCGATGCTTCCCGATGCGCTGTTGATCCAATACCAGACACCGGTCGAAGGACGAAATACCGTGACATCAGCCTTGCCGTCGCCGTCCATATCGGTTGACATCGGAATATCTTCCGCGATACCGAATTGAACGATCTGGAAACCTGTGCCGTTGCTCTTTTGAACATACCAGACACCGGTCGAAGGACGATAAACACCGATGTCGCCTCGTCCATCGCCGTCAAAGTCGCCGCGCAGCGGTGTATCGGTCGCAAAGCCGAACTGTGTCGAATAGACGCTACCGTCCGAACTGTTGCTGATTTCCCAGACTGCGTTGCCGCCCGCGTTGCGGAAGATCGCCTTGTCAGTTTTGCCGTCGCCGTCAAAGTCGGCGGAGACGGGAACATCTGCGGCGGTGCCGAAGTTTTGCGCCGTAAAGCCTTGACTGTTTTGTGAATACCACGTTCCGGTTGACGGACGAAAGACCGAAAAGTCATTACTGCCGTCGCCGTCAAAGTCTGAGTGATGCGAATCGCTCAGGATTCGTCCCGCAATTTCGCCCGCCGGATTATTGGTGCTGCCGATAACGGCCGTCCACGAACCCAATCGAAGCAGTTGAACTTGTTGCGGCGTGACATTGATTGTCATTGGAGCAAAATGTCCTTCGCCTTGCGGGCTTGGAACTGTTCCGAGATTGGCAACTGTTGTCGTTGTTCCGGCAACCGTGACCGTCACCAGAGCCGATGTTTGTGCGCTCGTAAAGCGGTTGAATTCGCCGGTGATGGTAGCTTGTGTTTCATCCGTGCTAAGCAGAACTTTAATTTCGCCGATCGCATTGGTCGTGACGGGCGGAGTTACAGCGGCACCGTTCAAATGACCTTCAAAGAATCTGCCCTGCGGCGAGCCGGTCGGAGTCGGAGTCGGGCCGCCTGACATTGCAAACGTGCCGGAGAGAACCGTTGCTGAACCGTTTTTGAGCGTAATGGTCGAACCTGCCGTAATTACGGGAACAGTTTGACCGTTGTCGCTGCGAAGTCTTAATCTGCCTTCGCCGCCGCTTTCGAGAATTAAATTTCCGACTGCCGTGTTGTTGACCGAAACGGCGAGTGATGTTCCGATCGGCAGATTAACCTGATAGACGCGCACTTCGAGTTCCGTGCGGCTGCTGTGAATTTCATATTCGGCAAACCCGCGCGGCATTGCGCCGTTGATCGTCGGACCGCTCAGAATCGCATAAATTTCGTTGGCGTTCGGCGTTCCGGTCGGTGACGGTGACGGCGAACCGGTCGGACTCACAGTCGGACTCGCAGTCGGCGAACCTGTCGGTGAACCTGTTGGTGAACCGGTTGGTGAACCTGTCGGTGAACCTGTCGGTGAACCGGTCGGTGTCGGATTCGGTCCGCCGCCGCCCAAAATGCCGGCAACCAAAACCGTCGCGCCGTTTCTGACTTCGACCGTTGAGCCGTCATTTGTGACCGGAACAGTTTGTCCGTCTGTGGTGCGGAGTTTCAATCTTCCGCGACCGTCGGCATCAAGAACGAGTTGCCCGACCATACTGCCGTCAACAAATCCGTTGAAAGACGTTCCGCTCGGAAACGCCGTATCTTCGATCTCGATCTCAAGCTCACGATTTCCGCTTGGATAAAGTTGATATTCGGCCGCGCCGTGCGGATTGACGCTGCCCGTTGGCGAAACCAGATTTGCCGTTCTGGTTAAAATCGGCACTTCATTGCCTGCCGCAACCTTGTTTTGTAACACGAACGGCAGTGCGACCCACGCAAAAACCGCTACGAATACTAATGATATTTTCCACATTTGCCCATGTCTTTTATCTTTTCTCATTGTTTTTTTCTTCCTTTTGATTTTGTATATTTCCTTCAAATAGGGGTTCTCAGCAATACAGTGCGAACAAAGACTTCAAAAAGACAACGGACTAAGAAATTTAAAAAATAAAAAAACCAACCGTTTTCGATTGGCTTTGATTGAATAAATTTGTAATTGAATAGGTCTTTGGCCTTTGGTTTTTGGTTTTTGGTTTTAATCAAGTTAAATCAGATGATTTTCAATCAAGATGCGGGAAAAATAAGCGGGCGTGGTGAGAAGTTCATCGTCAATCTGCAATTTCATTCAAAAACCAAAGACCAAAGACTTGAATGGGGATTACTTTTTTTTGAATTGAATATGTTTTGACTTGAGCGGGCGCAAAGCAACCCTTCCAGACCTGTTAATGGTTTTATCAAGTCTTTTTTACCTTTAATTTGAGAAAGATGAAAGATTATCAATCAATTTACAACAAATTTGAGGTCTGGAAGGGGTGCTTTGCGCCCAATGGCGTTAAGTTAAGCGAAAAATCGTAAAACAGGCTGTTAGCCTGTTTAAATTTCGCGCCGCTAACCTGTTGATAATAAAGAAAAGCCATGGAAACAGACTAACAGTCTGTTTTACGTTTTCTCCTAAACTTAACGCCATTGTGCTTTGCGCCCGCGTTGTTGTCAATTTTCGATATTGAAAAAAAACAATCCCCATTTAAGACCAAAGACCAAAGACCTAAACAATGATGTTATTCAGTGCAGACATTACGGGGTTGCGGAACGACGCAGGCTTGTGGGCGCAAAGCACAAAAAGCATCAACTCTGACGGTTTCCATTGTTATATTTCTGGAAGGCAAAATACAATCCCATTCATAACCCGTTTCTTCAACTCTTTCAACCAAATCCACAAGCAGAAGATTTGGATTGTCGGCTTTTACCAATGCCGCGATTCCCGAGACAATCGGAGCGGACATCGAAGTTCCCGACCACATTCCATAACGCCCGCCCGGAATTGCGCTGATAATGTCTTCGCCCGGCGCAACCGTTCGCACCCACCGGTCAGTGCCTCGATTTATGACATTCGCCATCGTTGAAAAAGCAGCTAATTTGTCATAACGAGTGCTTGCGCCAATGCTTAATAAATTATCGTCAATCCGGTTCGCGCCGCCGCGTTCGGCCGCCGGATAAATTCTTGACGCACCATTTCCGATTTGTCCGCCGTTGCCGGCACCGGCAACGATTAAAATTTTCTTATCATTGAATTCGGGGAATTGCTGTTGACCGGCAATAACAACATCATCGCACCCATTAAACAAATCATTCAAAAACGTATTGCTCTGCGGCGTAAAATCTTGGGGATAACCGAAACTAAAATTGAAAATAGTTGCGCCGTCATTGGTATTTGGATTTCTGTCCGGATCTGCCGCCCAAATCATCGCATCTTTAAGCCGCCAAAGGTCTCCGACACCATCTGCATCTAAAACGCGAATCGGCATGATCTTGGCATTCGGCGCGGTCAAAGCGATTATGCCGGCAACGTGTGTTCCGTGTCCGTAAACCGGATTTTGGTGAACTACACCGACTTCGCCCGGATCATTATCGTTATCAACAAAGTCATAACCTGCCACTAATTTTCCCGCAAAAGCCGGATGATTAAAGTCAATTCCTGTATCAAAAACAGCAACTGTGACGCCTTGCCCGGTTGAAATGTTCTGGGCTTGTCGGAGATTTATAATATCGGGAAACCATTGACTGCTGTAACCTTTAGAACTTCCGCCGATTGACCAGGAGCGTCCGATTGACCAGGAACGTCCTAATGTCCAATCTAAACCTTGTCCCTCAACAATTTCTATTTTTCTGTTCACTTCGCTTTGAAAAATACGAGCATCACTCTGCATCGCACTAACGACTTGACAAGGCGTTTGCCCGTTCGTGATTTGCATTCGGTAGGTTGGAGGCACGCCAACTTGTCCAAGCGGTGTCTGATTAAGACCGTATTGGGTCGCCACGGCCGGTAAATTAGTCTGGTCAAGAAGGTCTATCAATACTTCGCCCGGCACGGCATCACAAGTTTGTCCGAAAACATTCGCACCGATAATAAGAATAAAAATCGGTGCAAGAATAGTTTTCAGACAATTGAATTTTATAAAGTTACCCATTACTTCTCCAAATATCGCGAATAATTATTTCTAGCCGATTACACAGTGCTTCATATTTCTCAAAAAAGACGCATTAGCAAAAATTATCTTCCAATCAGCACAAACGGTGACCAAAAGTATGGATGCTCATGGCGTTCAATAAAATTTCTCTGTGCTTGTCTTAAAGATGCCGCGAGGCTCGTGCCGCGTTGCAAATTCGTGTAAAAATCCTTCATTAAACGCCCGGTTGCTTCGTCGCTGACTGTCCAAAGGCTCAAAATCAAGGAGTTCGCGCCCGCCGAAAGAAATCCACGCGCCAGTCCCAAAATCTCGTCGCCCGCAAAAATTTTATTCAATCCGGTTTCGCACGCACTCAAAGTTACTAAATCTGCATTTAATTTTTGTGAGCAAATATCGCGCACGGTAACAAATCCGTCAGCCAAATGCAGACTCGAAAAAAGCGGATTTTCGGGGCGAAATTGTCCGTGGCAAGCGAGATGCAAAACGTCGGTATCGGGCGCATTTTTCGTGTAACTTGAAAAGGTTGCCGCGTTGTCGGTGAAGGTTTTCGCGTCGGGGAAAATCTTTTGTAATGCGCTGATTTCCTGATTGACAAGCGGAATGCGTTCGTCGGCAAAGCCGATCAGCAAAGCCTTTTTTATCTTTCGCTTCGGTTTTTCCGTCAGAAATTGCCAAACAGACGCGCTCGGCGCATAAACGACTTCGCGGGTTTCAATCAAATAATTTTCGTCGCCGCGCCGCAAAGCGTGAAAGGGAACATAATGCGTCGCGCCGACCGGCACGACGACTAAATCGCGCTGTCCGACAAGATTTTCGAGCGGTTTGAAAAGTTTTTCGTAAAGTTTTTGCAGATAAAAATCGGTGCGTCGTTTCAGTTCACCCATAAAATTGCCCAAATTTTTCGCGCCGTAGCGCAATGCTCCGAACTGAAACTGCAAACTTTCCAAAAGCGTCAAAATCTCGCTCTCATCGGCTAAATTCGCCGCGAAATCAATGTTTTCACCGGTTATCACAAACGCCGAAAGCGAACCGTCGAAACTGACAAATTCGATTAACGCTTTTTGCTTGCCGAGATTTTTTTGCAAAAGTTTTATATCATTTTGTTCGCTAAAGTTTCGGCGAATCGCCGAAACTTTAGCGGAATTGGTGCGCGTGCTTTCGATTTGCCGCATCACCCCGGCAATTTGCTTTTCGCGCTTTTTCGCTTCTTTTTGTAAAGTTTCAAACTCGCCGGCTTCGGCCCGCTTCAAACGGCTGTAAAACCAGTTTAATTCCTCGCGCAAATCTCCCAGTTTTTTTTCAAGTTGAGAGGGTTTTTCCGTTTTTGATTGAGAAAAATTGCCGCTCAAATTTTCCGCAAGCGTTTTTGCCCGCGCTTTTTCAGTAAATAAAAATGCTTTTTCCAAATCGTTTTCAGCGAGATAAATTTTGGCGAGATTTTCAAACGGCGCGAGCTTATCCGCCAGAAAAGCCATCCGAAATTCTTCTGCCGCTAATGGCGCACGGAGCGTTTCAATCATTTTTACGGCGCGTTTGAAATAATTTTTGGCGGTCTGCCGGTCGTTGGTTTGCAAAGCGAGATTGCCCAGTGAATTCAGACAAATTTGCGCGATGCCCGCTTGCTCGTTTTTGATTGCTTCCGAATAGGTTTCGGTTAAAAGTTGTTCGGCTATTTTGTATTTTTCAAGCTTTCGCAAAATTTCGCCGTGAAGCCATTTTGCCAGAAGTTTATGACGTTTGTTTTCACTTTTTGAGAGGAGTTTTTCCGCTTCGAGAATAATTTTCAGAGCGGTTTCATTATTTTTAAGCGACAATTCAAGATTTGCTTCGGACAATTTTACATTTGCCACACCGTTCAGATTTTTTTCCAGAATGTATAACTGCGCCGCTTTTTTTAATTCGTTTCTTGCTTTTTTTTGGTCATTTTTTAGCAAAGCTGTTTTGCCGAAATTTGCGCGTGCCCGCGCTTCTTCGCCTTGCAGTTTTAATTTATGGAGCGATTCGGCTGTTTTTTCGTAAATTGAAAACGCTTCATCAGCCAGATTTAATTCGAGATAAATATCAGCGATTTCGAGTTCGGCAATCGCGGTTTGATGCGGCATCTTCAGTTTGTCGTATTTTTGCCGCGAAAGTTCCAGAAAGCGTAACGCTTCGTCAAATCTGCCGCGAAAGAGTGCAAGATTTCCCATACTTGCTTCGATTTCCGCTTCCGTTACGTGCATTTTTGCCTGCTGTGCGCTTTCGAGAGCCTGCGCGTAAAACTTTTCGGCCTGGTGAAAATTGTTCAGTTCAGCGTAAGTATTGGCAAGACTGTTGTCGCTCATTGCCAGTTCGCTTTGATTATTCAGTTTGATAAATCTTTGCCGCGCCGCCAAATAATATTTTTCCGCTTCCGATTCTTTGCCCTGTCGTGCCACGATATTACCGAGGTTTTTTTCAACTTTTCCCGCGGCGAGTTGATCGCCATATTTTTCAAATATTTTTAGAGTCTTTTTACCGCTTTTGACTGCCTCGTCATATTTTCCGAGAAGTGCCAGCACGATGAGTTTGGCAACTTGTGTGTTGGCGGCTTCGTGTTCTTTTTTGATTTTTTGGAAGATTTCGGCAGATCGGTCGAGATTTTCGATTGCTTTTTCAAGTTTGCCCTTTGTTAATTCCGCAATTCCCGCAACCCAAAAGGCGAGTGCCTTGATTTCATCGTGCGGATTGGTTTTTATGAGATGTTGCAAAACTGACGCGGTTTTTTTTGCCTTGGTCGGTTCTGATGTCCAGACTTCGTAGCAAATATCTTTCAGCCGACGGGCAATCTCAAGGTCATTTTTTCGGGCGGTTTTCGATAAAATACTTTCTCTTTCGCCCTTGGTTTTGGCGGAAATCAATTTTTCGGCAACTCTTCGTGACGGCATAGAATCATTTTAACCCAAAAAATTATTTTGAAACTGTTTGAAACCTAATGATTTTGCCTACGCGCATACACGAAAGGCACGAAAATAAATCAAAATAAGCAGGTAAGCAAAATGCAGAAGCCCGCACGAAGTAAGGGCGAAGAGGCACACTTACTTCGTGCGTGTTTCCGCATTTTTACCTGCTTAGTTCTTTTTTTCGTAGCTTTCGTGTGTGCGCGTAGGCAAATATCGTTTTATTTTTAGCGTGTCGAGTTTCTAAACAACTTCTTAACCGTGAGACGAACAAAAATGTTTCAGCCAATAAAAAAAAAAGCGAAAAGAAATAAATTTCCTTTCGCTCTTCTGATGTTTCTCCTACCCCCGAAGAAGAAACATTAACCGATTTCGATATTTTCGATAAAAATTTCTCTGTGTTGTATATTTAGCGATAGAGTATATTTATCTTTTGAAATATTTTCAAGTTTAAATTCGCTCAATTCATTTGTTTGGGATGTAAAAGATTTATTTGAACTCGTCAGTTTAATTTCTGCTCCGGCAAAATCTGCGCCCAAAATTTGTCCGGTAATCGTAAAACCTTTATTGGCTTTCGTGATCCGCAAATCAACGCTGTTGTCGCCGGCACTGAAAAGCATCTGTCGCACGGCGGAAGCCGAGCGTTCACCGAAAACCGCTTTGTTGGGCGACAAATCCATCTGCAAAACTGCCAGAACCTTTTGGACGAGCGATTTTTTCGGTTCAATAGCGCGGGTGCGGAAAAGATTTTTCGTCCACTGAAGCGAATCTGCCGGCGCATCTGCCGATTTGTCGGTTTGCATCAGATAGACGATCTTGTTCAGTAAATCTTCGTTTTTGTTGTTCATTGTTCCGGTCAAGTTCATGTGCGTTCAATTGCCCTCTCATACGAACAGTGCAACGAACTTTGTAAAAAATACACTCTAAAGGTTAAAAGGTTAAAAGGTTAAAAGGTTAAAAGGTTAAAAGGTTAAAAGGTTAAAAGTGAAAACCCGTCATATTTTAGGGCTCAAAACTTTTTCCCTTTTTCCCTTTTTCCCTTTTTCCCTTCTGTAAAATTTTTGCCAATTTTTGCAGACAGCGCGAACGCAGCGGACTGATGCTTGTTTCGCCGACACCGATCGCCGTCGCGACTTCCGCATAACTTGCCGCCGAATCCTGCAAATAGATCATCGAAAGAATTTTCCGGCAGCGTTCTTCCAATTCTTTTAATGCCGTGCGAATTTGATGTTGTTGTTCGAGTTCGATTAAAACGTCATCGGCAAGCGGCGATGAATCAGCCAGAGTCGCCATTTCGAGTTCCATTTCCTCTTCGGTCGCGGGAGAATAAACACCTTTGCCGCCGCGAATAATTGCCCACGTTTTAAATTTCGCGGTCGTCACGATCCACGAACGGATTCGTTCAGGCTGTTCGATGTCAGCGATCTTTTCAAACAGGGTCAGAAAAACTTCCTGAAAAACGTCGGCCGCCTGTTCTTCGCTCAAACCGGCGCGGCGCGGAATCGTGATGATTAACCGCTGATAGCGGTCAACGAGCGCGTTCCACGCAGCTTCCTCGCCGCGCCGACACGCCTCGACGAGTTCGGCGTCGCTTTTTTCCAAACTGCGTGCAGAGAAATTTATTTGTTTGATGGCAGCTTTATTCACAAATCAGTATAGTGAGCGGTAGCGAATGCCTTTGCCAATCAAAAATTTTGAATGATAATCAGACTCGCTACCGCTCGCTATACTGATTATTTCAGCAATTTTACTAGTG
>JANPDZ010000936.1:0-1591 GCA_031431735.1 Acidobacteriota bacterium
CCGAAACGAAGCACAAAAAAGCCTTAGATTCTTTGCTAACACTGAAGTTTCAGACTTTCTCTGAACCCACAAATTGATGCGTTGCTGAGTATAGTTATTGATATTTTCGTTTATTATCTCACACTACGCAGGACGAAAAAATTTTCACCGCAAAGGACGCAAAGGACGCAAAGTAAAAAACGATTGCTTAAAGGCACGCCTAATTTCCTTGTCGCTTGCTAAAAACTCTTCTCCTTTTTATTCAATGAAGACTGTTTCGATTGAAAATAAAGATCTGTTGAATGATATTTCAAAAAACTTAGCGTCCTTAGCGCCCTTTGCGGTAATAGTTCTTAAATCGCGTCAGGTGAGTTATTATTTTTGCGGTTCACGAATGCGCGAAGAATGGCCGGCAACTATTTGCCAACGCCCGCTACGCATTACAAAGACATCCGTAAATCTGCTTTTGTTCGTAATTTCGCGATCTTTTCCGCGTGAAACCGTCGTTGTGCGTCCCGTCACAACTGCTGTTTTACCATAAACGAAAACTTTCATTTCATCAACAATGTAAGAAACAAGTTTGAATTCGCCCGCAGGTTTATCAAGACTGGCGACATCTTCCGCTTTGGTCGTGATACCGCCGCCCGAATCCGTAAAAATAAATTCGTCCGCCTCGATTCGTTCAAAATATGCTTTATCACGCTTGATGTTTGCCTCGCCGATGTCGCGTTCGATTTGCATCAGTTCGGCTTCAACTTTTTTTTGTTTGGGGTCGGTTTGTTTTTGAGCCGCAATTACCGAGCAACAAATCAATAAAACCAATCCGCTATGCCAAAAATATTTCATTGTCTTTCTCCTTTATTTCTTTGCTTTTGATTCCGACGAAAATGTTTTGTTGATGATTTTCCACTCGCCGTCAATCTTGAGTAGCGTCATATAATCGGTAAATTTGACGCTCGGGTAATCAAGAACGACTTTGGCGATCGCGGCATTTCCCGCAACGTCAATAATTTCAAAAGTGCGTTTGCGTTTATTTTCGTCCGCCGCCGGTTTCCCCGTAAAACGCGCCGCAAATTCTTCCGCCGACCATTGATTAAATTTCCCATCCACGGAAAACATCACTTTGGCTTCCGTGTGAAAAGCCTTGCGGATAAATTCTCCGTCGCCGCCGGCGTGCGCCTTGATGTAGTTTTCAAGCGGAACTGCCACCGCTTTTTTCTCTTCTTCCGTCGTGGGGAAACTGATTTTTTCCGCCGGATTTGAGCGTGGCTGCACGTGAAAAGATTTGTTGACGATCTTCCATTCGCCGCTGATTTTGAGAAGCGCGAAATAATCAACGAAATACGCATTCGGATAATCCAAAACGATTTTGCCGATCGCGGCATTTCCCATCACATCAACCAATTCGATTGAGCGTTTGCGTTTTGCTTCATCGTCAGTGGATTTTCCGTTTGCGCCTTTGATATACTCTGCGCTTGTGCGCTGATTTAATTTGCCGTCGCGCACAAAAAGCAGACGTGCTTCTGCAAGAAAAGCCTTCTGATAAAATTCGCCATTGCCGGTGCTGTGTCCCTGCAAATAATTTTCGAGCGGCAATCTCGCCGCTTCCTTT
>JANPDZ010000937.1:0-2981 GCA_031431735.1 Acidobacteriota bacterium
CATCCGGCACGGTGGCCACTGCCGATCCATTCTTTTTGGGAGTCCACTGATGTGCACCGGCGGGACTCTTCGTCAACTCCCATTCGTAGCCGAACAGATTCTCAAAAAAGTTGTTGCTCCATTTCGTTGGCGTGGTCGTCCAGGCGCCTTCGAGACCGCTGGTAATCGTGTCGGCCGCATTGCCGGAGCCGAAGGTGTTTTTCCAGCCGAGACCTTGCTCCTCAATGCTTGCGCCGGCGGGTTCAGCACCAACGTAATTGGTCGGATCGGTCGCGCCGTGGGTTTTGCCGAATGTATGCCCGCCGGCAATCAGCGCAACAGTTTCTTCATCATTCATCGCCATGCGGCCGAAGGTTTCGCGAATGTCATGGGCGGCCGCAAGTGGGTCAGGATTCCCGTTCGGACCCTGCGGATTCACGTAGATCAGACCCATCTGGACGGCGCCAAGCGGATTCTCAAGATCACGGTCGCCTGAGTAGCGCTTGTCTCCAAGCCACTCACTTTCAGAACCCCAATAGATGTCTTCCTCAGACTCCCAAACATCCGCGCGTCCGCCACCGAAACCGAAGGTCTTGAAGCCCATCGACTCAAGGGCGCAGTTACCGGCGAGGATCATCAGGTCAGCCCACGAAATTTTCTTGCCGTATTTCTGTTTAACCGGCCAAAGCAGCAAACGCGCCTTGTCGAGGTTTGCATTGTCCGGCCAGCTATTGAGCGGCGCAAAGCGTTGAGTACCAAAGCCTGCACCACCGCGGCCGTCAGCGACGCGGTAAGTACCTGCGCTGTGCCACGCCATCCGAATGAATAGCGGCCCATAGTGACCGAAGTCGGCCGGCCACCAGTCTTGCGACTTGGTCATCAGATCGAAGATGTCTTTCTTCACGGCATCCAGGTCGAGGGTCTTGAACTCCTCAGCATAGTTGAACTCCGCGTCCATCGGATTGGATAGGGAAGAATGTTGCCGAAGGATGTTCAACTTCAACTGATTTGGCCACCAATCACGGTTTGACGTGCCGCCCCCGGCGCCTTGCTTTAGAACTTTACCCGTAAACGGGCATCCGCTTGTTTCGTTTGATAAATTGCTCTGATCTGTGTTATTTCCCATTTTTGATTTCCTTTATAAATTGTTTTTTTTGATTTTGTTCCGGAACAAATTTACGTTATTCATTCGCAATTTATTCCTACTAGTGGTGCTTGGCGGAAATTTCCCAACAGGGAAAAATCAATTCGACTGTCTCCGAAACACCATTTGTAGTGAGCTTTGACTGTGGTGTTATTTCAGCCCAGCACCACTAGATGTAATACCCCGTTAGATTGCTCCGAGATAGTTTATTCCAACTCAATTAGATTGTTTTTCGGGACAAATTTACGTTATTCGTTCCAGCTCAGCCCCGATACGCGTTGTCCATTTTCTTATTTACTGCACTCAGGACATAAACCACGCAGAATCAGTTCGATCGATGTAGCTTTGAATTTCGAGCGGTCGGCCGCTTCTTCAAGCAGTCCGTCCGGAAGAGGCATTTCCAAATCGACCAGCCTTCCACACTTGTCGCAGATCGCGTGATCGTGCCGCGTCAACTTGCGGTCGTAAAGGTTAGCGTCTGTGCCGAACCGGATCTCACCGATCAGTCCCTCTTGCTTCAGGTATCGCAGAGAATTGTAAACGGTTGCGAATGAGATGCCCGGCAGAAGTCGGCGGGCATCGTCAAAGACCTCGTTGGCCGTCAGATGCTTTTCCGATTCGCGGATCGCCCGGAGAACGACCTGGCGTTGTTTCGTCAATTCTAAACTTTCGATATCCTTCATTGCGTATTTTATAATGTCTAATTATATTTAGAATAATTCTTATTCCAAAAACTGTCAAATAGCTTAGTTCTACTTCGTTAGATCGAAAAAAGCCTGATTAGTGCTTTTGATTGTAACTGTTTAGGTCATTGAGTAGAACCGGGGAAAATGTTTTTTTGACTTGGAAGGTTTTGCTTTAGCTGACGGATCATTTAGTAATTAAGTCAGTAGCTTAAATCCAGTTTCAGTAGTTCCAAATTTGGTGATAAATGCCGCTTATATGGCACATCAGAAAAGTTGAGCGATAGCGAACACCTCCGTTTTCATTCAAGCTGATTATCAAGAAACCTGCTCGCTACGGCTCGCTATACTGATTTTTGGATCTACTGACTCACGTTTCGCTAAAAAGGGATGTGAAAAAATATGAATCTCCGCTGTAATGTCTAAAAAATCTCTCACATTACGCAAAACAACGCGGCTTTATTCACAAAGAGCGGATTGGCGGGCGAATTATCAGGCGCGAAATTAACAGCCAGTTATAAAAGACCGGAGCGCAAGACACATTCACTTTTTCAGTTTCATTTCCATAAAAAGCGTTTCGCCGTAAGGATTGTGATAATACGCCGGAATTTCGCGAAAGCCGTAGGATTCATAGAGTTTGACGGCTTTTCCCATTTTCGGCGGAAAGGTGTCGAGCCGGATCTTTTGATAGCCAATTAAACGCGCTTCGGCGATGAACTTTTCAATCAGCGCAATACCGATTCTTTGCCCGCGAAAATCTTCGCGGACAAAAAGCCGTTTCATCTCGCAAATGCCCGGTTCGAGCTTTCGCAAGGCGATACAACCGCTACGCCAAACTTACACATTTCTGAACATCATCAGAAATGACGTTGACTTCCTGTTTCATTGTGTCCCTCAACTGTTATGTTTTCGGTGGTTTGACACTCCGCAGGCTTTTCCCGTGTAGCTCACGGTACGATTTTCATCTCAAGGCTCGACAGTAATCGCCGTGGTTTTTGGTGCATAACTGCCAAAACTTTCGAGATAAGGCTATGATATACTGAGCAACGTATCAGTTTGAGGAAGCTGACAGATATTGTAGAATCAAAGAATGATAAAAGTTACATTTACCGAAGAACAAATAAAAGAGTTGCATTTTCAAAGATTCAATCATCCACATCCGCGAGTTCAACTCA
>JANPDZ010000938.1:0-3503 GCA_031431735.1 Acidobacteriota bacterium
GTTGAGAAAAGACAAACGCTTCGCCGGCGCTAGCTTGATCGCGTCGGCGAATATTCGTTTTGCATTATTCCAATTTTCGTTCGCCATTTTTTGATTGTTCACGAGTTACAAATTTATGCGTAACTCGTGAACTTCATCTCGTCAATTCACGGTGCAGCCAAGCCTTTGCCATCGCCCAATCGGTAACGATGGTCGTGCGGGAAATTTTTAATGCTTCGGCAGTTTCTTCCAAAGTTAAGCCGCTGAAATACCGCAATTCGACGATTCGCGCCTGCTGTTCGTCGAGCTTTTCAAGCCGCGTTAAGGCTTCGTCCAAAGCCATCAAATCAACATTTCGTTGATTGCCGACGACGTTCAGCGAGGCTTCTTCGAGAGTCAGTTTAATCGCGCCGCCGCCGCGTTTGTCCCGATTTTTCAAGCGGGCATAATCAACCAAAATTCTTCTCATTAAACTTGCGGCAATAGCAAAAAAATGCGTCCGGCTTTCCCAATTCACATCGCGCTGGTCAATTAATTTCAGATATGTTTCGTGAATCAGCGCAGTTGCCTGAAGCGTATGATCGGGGCGTTCGCGGCGCAAAAAACTCGCCGCCTGCCGATGTAGTTCGCCATAAACAAGCGGCATCAGTTCTTCCAACGCCGCACGATTTCCGCCGCTCCAATCGCGCAGCATTTGAGTTATTTTTTGAGTTTCATTCATTGCCGCATTTTCATCATTTCCACTTGAGAATATACCCGCCAACTTATTTAGTCAAAGAATAATTTTTCAGATTAAAAATAATTCCGTCCTGTTTTCCCGCCGATGTCGCGGTAATAAATGAAGGCAAATTTTATAAGGAGTCAAAAAAAACGCAGACCGCGGTGGCAAATCGTTAATTTTCGTTCGCCGCCCGACACATCAGAGTAGTTACTTGAGCATCAATTAACCGCTATAACAGAATCATTACTGAGCGGCATATAAATTGCAGTAATTAATAAGCATCTGATTATTCAACACTTGACACAAATATTGTGTAATTGAAGTCAGCTTATTTTTGCTTATTTTTCAATTTACATAAAATAATTTTGACAAACTTTTTAACTCATCTGCCCTTTGAGGTAAAAGCTGAAAGCCAAAGTTTGGCTAACAAAATTGATAAAATATCTAATAAATTCAACACTTTTTGCTGGATTGGATGTTATCCGAAACTCTAAATGTTGATAATACAGCATTACCTTGTAGCAATTTCTATGCCGCTCAGTAATGGGTTGCTTTACAAGTTTAGGAGACAAAAAAATGAAACACAAAATAAATTTACTCGTCGCCGTCGCGCTTATCGCGTTGACTGCCAACATAATTTTCGCTCAAACCACATCGGTTTTTACTGTCGGTTTAGCCAGACCGACCAAACTTATCACTGCCGGAGACAATTCTTTGCTGGTGGTGGAATCTGGCACAACCACGCCGAACACCGGGCGCGTGTCATTGGTCAATCGCACGACCGGTGCACGGCAGACATTAATCGGCGGTTTGCCTTCGGGTGTCAACAATCTCGGCGGTCCGCCAAGTGCGTCGGGTCCGTCGGCATTAAAACTACGCGGACACACGCTCTTTCTGACAATTTCCACCGGCGATGCAGTGCAGAATGTCGGTCCCGGTCTCGAATCGCCGAATCCGAATCCGTCGTCGCCGCTTTTCGATTCCGTTTTGGAATTGAATCTGCCCGGCAATTATGAAGAAGTAACGAGTGCGTTCACGATTACTTTCGCAAATCAAACGACGTTGGCGAGCGGCGGCGAAGTTGAATTGACCAATGCCGACGGGCAAACAATGACGATTCGGATGATTGCTAACTTTCCCGATTATATGCCCAATCCACGCCCAACCGCTCCGAATAACCAGCGCGCATCAAATATCTTCGGTGTCGAGATCTTCCAAAAAAATCTGTATGTCGTGGATGCCGCTTTTAATCTGATCTATCGGGTCGGGATTGATGACGGCAATTACGCGCCTTTCGTGACGTTTCCGAACAAGCCGAATCCGCTGTTCCCGACCATCGGCGGACCATTTGTCGAACCTGTGCCGGACAACATTCATCGCGTTGGCAATCGGCTGCTCGTGCCGCTTTTGACGGGTTTTCCGTTTGTGTCGGGTTTTTCGGAAATTCAATCCGTCAGTTTGAAAGGCGGTGGACGCGAAACTTTTATTCCTAACCTGACTTCGGCCATTGATGTTCTGCACGTTGAAACGAGCGACGATTCAAAGAATATAGGGGACGCTGAAGATATGTATTTCACATTGGAATTTTCGGCAAATCAGCTTGCCAATCAACCCGGACGTTTGAAATTTTACAGTTCACCGGATGCCGCACCCGTGACGGTTGTTTCAAATTTAATCTCGCCGACTTCGATGGCGCGTGATGAAGCGACCGGCGATATTTTCGTCACCGAAATTTTCACGGGCAGAATCATTCGCGTGCAGATTCCGTAACCCGAAAGGCAAACGGCGGCTTGAACAAAACAAGCGACAGACAGCGAAAAACTGTAATTGATTAGGTCTTAGGTCTTTGGTTTTTGGTTTTTGAAAGAAATTGCCGATTGGCGATCAATTTCTCACCAATCCACTTATTATTTCAGACTCTTGATTGAAAATCATCGCGTTTCCATTGAATAAAACCAAAAACCAAAGACCAAAAGCCAAAGACCTAATCAGCTACGCAATTTCGCTGTTTTCGCACAGACGACGGCGTTTAATTATCAAGGCAAACTGAATGACGGCGGAAATCCGGCAAACGCGACTTTTCAAATGGAATTCAAACTATTTGATGCGCTTTCCGACGGAAATCCAATCGGCTCGACCATTGCAAATTTGAGCGTTTCCGTCGCGCAAGGAGTTTTTGCCGTCAGTCTTGACTTCGGCGCAAACGCTTTCACAGACGCGGACAGATTTCTGGAAATAGCCGTCAAACAAAACGCGGGCGATCCGTTCACCGTTTTAAATCCGCGCCAAAAAATTCTGTCTGTGCCTTTCGCCATTAAAAGCAAATCGTCGGACACGGCGACAACTGCGACCAGTGCCAATCAACTTGACGGGCTTCCGTCGAGTCGTTTTGTGTGGCTTGATGTGAACGGTGATGTTTCCATCGGCACAACCTCGACAGGTTCAAAACTAACGGTCGCAGGCGTGATTGAATCAACAACCGGCGGAATCAAATTTCCCGACGCGACAACGCAAACGACAGCCGGATTGACTGCTGTTACGACCAATGCAACTTTGACGGGTAATGGCACGAGCAATCAGCCGCTCGGAATTGCTTCGCCGCTTTTGGTGCGCGTATGGATAATCCCGCATTACAGCTATTCCAAGCCTCCACTACTGTAAACCATTAGTATCTACACAAGTTTTTGCGACCGGATTTCAGCCTCGAAGAGGCGCAATATGATAGCCTGGCGCATCGCGCCAGGTCAAAAATCACCGCCATACTAAGCCCTGAAAGGGCGCAATCGGCGGATGTCGCCCTTGC
>JANPDZ010000939.1:0-3878 GCA_031431735.1 Acidobacteriota bacterium
GTAGCGACCGGTTTAAATTTCATTAGTGACATGTCCCATTTAATCAAAGAGGCTCCGATTCAACAAACCCGGTCGCTACCGCTCGCGGTTCTGACCAAACGAACATTATGAGTAAAAATATCGAACAAAGTTACAGAACATTGGCAATCATCTGGTTTGCGCTGCTTTCTTCGCAAGTGATGTTTTTGGTCGTCACTTTCCTCGCAAAACCCGAACTTTTCAAATTCGATTCGGGCAAGCCTGTTCTTGGCGAAAACGCTTCGATCATCATCGCGTTTGCGTTTTTGGCACTCACCAACCTCGCCCTTTCTTTTGTGATGAAAAAGCGTTCGTTTGAACAGGCGGTCGCCGAACAAAAGATCGCCTACGTCCAGACCGGTTTGATTCTCGCCTGCGCCTTTTGCGAAGCGATCTCACTGCTCGGGATAGTTTTGGCGTTCGCTTTTTCGTATCAATATTTTTTCGTCTGGTTTGCCGTTGGTCTGTTAGGCATAATTTTGCATTTTCCGCGCCGCGATACGGTAATCGCCGCCAACTACAAAAAATAAAATTTCAAATTTCAAATTTCAAATCTCAAAATAAATTTTCTCCAAAAGAAACTTTTTCCCGACTTCGCGCAACCAAGCAGAAAATATACGCAAATTTCTTTGCGCTTAAAGCCACAGTTTCAAGGAGAAAAACAATGCGAAAGATCTCGCTTTTATTCGTCATTTTCGCCTTTTCGGCGATCTTTACTTTTGGTCAAAATATCACGGAAGGTTCGCTTTTTGCTTCGGGCAAAAGCGGTCAATTGGGGATGTGCCCGCTGAAACACACTTCGGTCAAAGCCGACATCAGCGGTTTCCTCGCCCGCGTCACGGTCACGCAGGAATTTGAAAACAGTTTTACGGAACCGATCGAAGCCGTTTATACGTTCCCTTTGTCGCAAAATTCCGCCGTTGACAATATGACACTGAAGATCGGCGAACGAATTATTCGAGGTAAGATCATGAAGCGCGAAGAAGCCCGCAAAGTGTACGAGCAAGCAAAAACGGAAGGAAAAACCGCGAGTTTGCTTGATCAGGAAAGAGCCAATATCTTCACGCAAGCGGTTGCTAATATCTTGCCGAATGAAAAGATCATTATCGAAATCAGCTATGTCGAAACCTTGAAATATGAAGACGGACAATACGAATTTGTCTTTCCGATGACGGTCGGTCCGCGTTATATTCCGGGTTCGGTAAAAGACGCCAACAAGATCTCGCCAAAAGTTGCCGAAACACGCGCCGGACACGATATTTCGATTGATGTCAACTTGGACGCAGGCGTTCCGACGGAAGGAATTCTTTCGACTTCGCATCCGATCGCGACGACGAATTTAAGTTCAAACAGCGCACGCATTTCGCTTCGTGACGAAAACGTTATCCCGAACAAAGATTTCATATTGCGCTATGACGTAACGGGAAGGCGCATCGAAGACGCGCTTTTAACGCACCGCACCGAAAAAGGCGGATTTTTCAGCTTGATCCTTTCGCCGCCCGATAATTTTTCGCAAAAAGACGTGACACCGAAAGAGATCGTTTTCGTGCTCGACACATCGGGTTCGATGTCGGGTTTTCCGATCGAGAAAGCGAAAGAAGCAATGCGCCTTTCGCTCGAAAATCTGAACCCGCAGGACACTTTTAATCTGATAACCTTCGCCGGCGATACTTCTGTTTTGTTTGATAAACCTGTTTCCGCCTCGCCTGAAAATCTTGAAAAAGCAAAAGCCTTTCTCGAATCGCGGCAAGGCGGCGGCGGAACGGAAATGATGAAGGCGATCCGTGCCGCGCTCGACCCGACCGATTCGCAAAAACATCTCCGCATCGTCTGTTTTATGACCGACGGTTATGTCGGCAACGAAGCGGAAATCATCGGCGAAATTCAAAAACATCCGAACGCCCGAGTTTTCAGTTTCGGCATTGGCAATTCGGTCAATCGTTTGCTGCTCGACAAAATGGCGGAAGAAGGTCTCGGCGAGGTCGAATATGTCGCGCTCACGGACGACGGCTCAAAAGCGGCGAAAAAGTTTTACGAACGCGTCCGCACGCCGCTGCTGACCGATATTTCGATCGAATGGAACGGTTTGCCCGTTGACGATGTTTACCCGAAACGCATCGGCGATCTTTTTTCGGCAAAACCCGTCATTCTGAACGGACGCTATACAAAAGGCGCGAAAGGCACGATCCGGCTCAAAGGCAAGGTCGGCGGACAGCCGTTTGTTCGCAACATTACTATAGATTTGCCTGAAAATGAACCCGATCACGATGTGCTCGCCACGCTCTGGGCGCGAAGACGAATTGACAGCTTAATGTCAGAGCTTTACAAACAATCAAACACCGCCGACGCAAAAAAAGAGATTCAAGAGCAGATCACCTCGCTCGGGCTCGAATTTCGCCTTCTGACGCAATTTACATCATTCGTCGCGGTCGAAGAAAAAATAGTCAATCAAAACGGACAACCGATGCGCGTCGAGGTTCCGGTTGAATTGCCGAACGGAATGAATCGGCAAAACGGTGATATTTCGGCTGAATACGGTGCAAGTGTCGGAGGTTTAGTAAAAGGAACGAATTTTACCAGTTTGCTCAAAACGACGCCGAACGTTCGCCCCGAAACATTAGGCGGAGGTTCCGGCAACGGTCGAGGCGACAGTTCAACCCAAAGCACTGTCCAAATTGACGGCGCATCAGGTTCGGAAAATGTTTTCGTTGTTGACGGCGCAGAAATAACCAATTTCCGGACGGGACAACTTAATTCAACAAATGGATTGCCGCTGATAACTGCGATCTTCAAACGAATGGAGGAACATCAAAAATCTCTGAAATCGCTTATTGCCGATCTAACGCTGACCAGATTTGATTCCAAACTCAGCCAAACCGACATAAAACAAGGCACGGTCAAACAATTGCCGCAAACCAGCGATTTTTCGTTGCGGATTGATTGGACAACGCCCGAAACGGAATCGCTTTCGATCGTCAAAAACCAATATTTGAGCTATCTGCCAACATCGCAAACGGCAAATACCGGAACGCTGTCAGATGAGCAAAAGAACGCGTGGGTAATTTTCTCGAATCTATCGAAAGAGAAAATAAAAGCGAATTACACCATAAAATACACGGGCGAAGAAAAAGTGAACGGCACAATTCCGGCTTGGCATTTGGAACTAACGCCGAAAACTGCATCAAATTACAAAACCATTGAGCTTTGGATTGACGGCAACGGAATGGTCATTCAAACGAAGATCATCGAAACGGGCGGCGATTGGACAAAAATATTGCTGATTAATCTGCAAAAAAATGTTTCGGTTAGTTCCACTGATTTTAAGATCGCTTTGCCGAAGGGAACCAAGATCATCAAAAAATAATTTCGGCTGATCGGAATGACTAATTGGAGCGCGGCCATCTCTGGCGCACGACTGTTTAGGAACGTGTAAAAAATAACTTAAGCAGGTATGAATAAGTTTTGTGACATAATGCAGAAGCCCGCACGGAGTAAGGGCGAATCGCACACTTACGAGCGTAGCGTGTTTCCGCAAAGCCATTATGTTGCAAAATATATGCTGACCTGCTTATACGCTTTACTGTTAAAAACTGTGCATTAGCATCAATAAACTTTTTGCCGTAAAGTCCAACAAACGCGGAACGCACTTTGTTGAATACGCGTGAACAATCAACAAAGTGCGTTCCGCGGTTGTTGGACTCTTTATTGCATAATTTTTAACAGTAAAGCGTATTATAACATTCCTTGTTGGTTCAGAGTCGGGCTACCGCCCGACGATTCGCGAAAGTCGGGCAGTAGCCCGACTCTGAACCGTTAGTTTTTTATTTATATCGTTATAACTTATTTTTTACACGTTCCTT
>JANPDZ010000940.1:0-2921 GCA_031431735.1 Acidobacteriota bacterium
TTCGACCGACTTTTGATATTGATACGCCGATTCCTGAATCTCGCGTTGCGGAAATCCGGCTTCGACCGCTTCGACCATTCCGCCGAAACCGTCAATTTTATCGAAATAATCCAGACAGCCGTCAATCATTTTCTGCGTCAAGGCTTCGACATAATACGAACCGCCGAGCGGGTCAACCGTGTTCACCACACCCGTTTCTTCGGCAATGATTTGCTGTGTCCGCAGCGCGATCAGCGCGGCTTGATCTGAGGGGAGCGCGAGTGCTTCGTCAAACGAATCGGTATGCAGACTCTGCGTTCCGCCAAGAACTCCAGCGAGAGCCTGAATCGCGACGCGGGCAATATTATTCAAAGGCTGCTGAACGGTCAAGCTAACGCCGGCGGTTTGCGTGTGAAAACGCATCTGCATCGTGCGCGGATTTTTTGCGCCGAAACGCTCTTTCATCGTCCTTGCCCAGACAACACGCGCGGCGCGATATTTGGCGATCTCTTCAAAGAAATCGTTGTGCGCGTTAAAAAAGAAAGAAATTCGCGGCACAAATTCGTCAACGTCCATTCCGCGTTCAACGCCGTATTTTACATATTCAACGCCGTCGCGAAGCGTAAATGCGAGTTCCTGGAGCGCGGTCGCGCCGGCTTCGCGGATGTGATAACCGCTCACCGAAATCGGATTGTATTTCGGAATGTGTTTGGCGCAGAATTCAAACGTGTCAATACATAGTTTCATCGCCGGTTTGATCGGATAGATCCATTCTTTCTGCGCGATGTATTCCTTCAAAATATCGTTTTGCAAAGTTCCTGAAATCTTATTCAAATTACAGCCTTGTTTCTCCGCAAGCGCGACGTAAAACGCGAGGAAAATCCACGCGGGCGCGTTGATCGTTTGTGAAACCGTGACTTCTTCTAAATTTATGCCGTCAAACAACACTTCAAAATCCGCGAACGAAGAAACCGCGACGCCGCATTTACCGACCTCGCCTTCGGAAAGTGGCGAATCGGCATCCAAGCCCATCAAAGCGGGCAGATCATACGCAGTCGAAAGTCCGGTTTGCCCCTGCGCCATCAGATACTTAAAACGCTCGTTGGTCTTTTCCGGCGAAGAAAATCCTGCAAACTGGCGCATCGTCCAAAGTCTGCCGCGATAACCTGTCGGATGAATCCCGCGTTTGTATGGATATTCGCCGGGAAACCCGATCTCGTCCAAATGTTCCGCGTCGGCTTCGGTATAAAGCCGTTCGACCGCTTCGAGCGAAACGCCTTCAAATCTGGCTTTTCGTTCCGCCGTTTTGTCCAAAACCCGTCGTAATGTTTCTTTTTCCCAACGCTCTTTTTCCGCTTGTGATTCCGAGATTGCTTCTTTTACTTCTGCCATTTTGTTATCCATCTATAAATAAAATTTCTAAAATTGCTTATCTTGGCATTTTACACGATTTATTGTAATGAATGAAAATCAAATGTTGAACTCGCTTGCTGATGTTGCGTAAGAGATAATGTTAATAGAAAATTGCTAACTTAATGAAATCTTTATAAAATTACCTAATGCAAACAGCCCCTAAAATTATTGTCGCACTGATCGTTTCCGTCTTTTTGACGGCTTGCCCTTCTAATAGCAGCAAAATCGATAACTCTAATTCAACCAATCCGATGAAATCAAATACTGCTGCCAATAACGTCAAAGACAATATTGACGAATTGGAAATGACGATTAAAATTCCTTTTCACCCCGAAGAAGCGTTTTGGCGCGAAGATAATTTGGGAAAAACAAGCGATAACCGTGTTTCCGTGCCGACCGATAAAAAATTGATCGCCGTTCTCAGATTTTTGAAGGAAGATGCGGAAAAGATTGTCGCGCAAGCTATTAAATATAAACCTGCGGCGCCCGAAACGATCAGCCCGGAAAATTGGTTTCCGGCTGAATTAATCGCGCAAAGCCGTACAAGCGGCGACGAAACTCTTAAGGGTTCAAGTTATGCCGCCAACGATTTTTTCAATCCGCCTTACTCTGACGGGAAAATTACGCGAATTGAAGGAACAAATTATTTTGTTTTGGAACTCTTTGCAAAATAGCTGATTTTTACTTACTGATGTTACGCAAAAATAGTTTTAGACCGATTTATCGGGCTTTTCCGCGCTTCGCGGATATTAGCCACGCTATTTATGGCGTGGTCAGTAAATTGAATCCGAGTTTGAGGGCGTTTTAACGTCCTTTTTTTTTGAGGCTTGAGCCGCCAACATATGCTAAAGCCAAATGAAAAGGACGTTAAAACGCCCTTTTGAAAATCATTCATCAATTGACCGCGCCATAAATGGACGCGGCTAATTGCCGCGAAGCGCGGAAAGCCGCATAAAATGCGGCTCAAAGTCATTTTGCGTAACATCAGTTACTTTTTCTTTTTCAATCTTTCGATTTCTTCACGCAGTAATTCGATTTCGGCTTCGGCTTCTCTCAGAGTTTTGAGAAATTCTTTTGTTTGACGATTATAAAGCCGCAGACCGCTGCCTGTATCAACGAGCTCAAGTCCTAATTCTTCGCTGAAAATCTTTTGATTTTTGACCGCAACTTGTTGTAATTCGCCTTTTTTCAGACGATAAGCGATCAGCGGTTCGGGCAAATAATCATATTCAGGGTCGAAAATATAATATTCTTTGACACCGAATTGCTGATACAAAAGCCATTTTTTATTCAAATCGTCGCCCCAGGTTTTTCGTGATGAAATTTCAAAAATAACCTGCGGAAATTGTTTTTCTTCCCAGAGTTTGTAAGTTCGCCGAGGATGATTCCCGACACCTTTGACGACCATTACGTCCGGCGCAAAAACCTTGCGCGGATTGTTTTCTTCGTAGTAAAACATAATGTCTGCTGAAACCTTAATATTTGTTTCCGATGCAAAAAACGCGCTCAAGGCTTGGTAAAGATAGGTG
>JANPDZ010000941.1:0-23382 GCA_031431735.1 Acidobacteriota bacterium
TTCTATGGCTTTCGGTGTCAAAATCGGACGATTTCAGGCTTATTTTAGTGTTTTTAGCTCAAATTTACTATATATTTGCGGTCTGAAAAATGTTAATTGTTGCAATACATAGATTTAGATTTACGCAACACGCTCTACTTAGTGCAGCAATTTTTAAGTTTTCTACTGTTTGTAGTTCCGCCTTCAGGCGGTTTTAGTTTGAGTATTCAGATATTTAATTATTTACAAAACTTGAGTTTATGACACTCTAAGACCGCCTCAAGGCGGAACTACAAACATTTGACGAAATACCGGATAACTTAAAAATTGCTCTACTTAGTTCTACTTTGTCAGATTAAATGAATTTGAAAGTTTATATGAAAAACTGTCCACGAAAAACACGAAAGACACGAAAAAACCGCCGAATTGATGGTTTTAATTAGTGTTTTTCGTGCGGTTAGTGGATAGTTTTTTTAATCTGACAAAGTAGAATTAGTGCAGCAATTTTTTAATTTTCTGATGTTTTGAGTCCCTGCTTCAGCCACGCAACCGCCGCGCTTCGCTGGCGGTTTAGCCGCCTAAAGGCGGGACTCAAAACTTTTACCAAATCCCAGAAAACTTAAAAATTGCTTTACTTAGTTTGAATGCAAAAAGTGGCGCCCAAAGTAAGGGCGAACATCTACAATTGCCTCGTGCGTGCCTTTTGGATAGAACATATTCGACTTGCTTCGCATTTTTATTTATTAGACGTTATTGGAAATAACAATTTGGATAGAATTCTTCAGGTTTCGGTCGCTGAAAGCGACTAATTTAATAGCGGCGGGTAAATGAGCCTGAGCGATTGACACCCGCCGTTAGCAATGCGCAAATATCTTGACGCTGAAAGCGTCACACATCAAACAGCAGAAATGCGACGCTTTCAGCGTCATGCACATCTTTTCGATCAATTTCGGCGGGTGTTGCTCTCGGCTTACCCCGCCGCTATTAAATTTGTCACCTTCGGCGACCTTTTTGAAAATTTGTTTTATTTCCAATAATGTCTATTAACTCGAATGAGAAGATTTGTCGGAATAATATTCTACCAAGGTGCGTAATAAAATAACTGATGTTACATCTAGTTATTAGTTCTTTCTCTGTCAACTTATTACAGAATGAGACACAAAAAAAGCCTGTTTCAAAAAGAAACAGGCTTTACAAGTTTTACTCAAATCAAATTGATTAGAATAAGAAACGGAATCCAAAACGAACATCGCGCCCGGCTTGAAAATTATTGGCTAAGCCATAAGTATTCAATTTTTGGTTCGCTAAAGGCGTAAGTGTTGTGTTGTTAACGTAGTTAAGCACAAACTGACGAATACCCGTACCATTGAAAATGGTTTGGAAAACGGCAGCTTCGGTCGTACAAGTTGTACAGCCAGCTTGCGCCGAACGTAAAGTGGTTGTGCTTGCACTAAAATTAGTAGCACTGATGTTAGTATTGACACCCAACACATTCTTTTCATCGAAAACGTTACGGAGATCAATATACGGTTCTAAGGTGAAACGATCATCTCTTCCGAATTTGTAACGATGACTGAAAGAAAGGTCGGTTTCAGTGAACATTTCTGTGCGTCCTAAATCTCCGCGTCCATTTAGGATGGTTGTTCCCAAGGAATAGAGATTATAAATCGTGGTCAAAGGTGTTCCTGATTGAATTGTGGTAAATCCTGAAATCGTTGTGCGATTTGTGGCATTACCGAACCAATTGAAACTATAACCACCAAACGCTTTGAAAACGTGCGGACGGTCGGTCGCTAAAAGACCATTATCCGGATCGCCGTCAGCGGTGAATCCCAGAGGTGGCAAGTCGAACATACGATTGACGTTCGGGCTGTTACGGCCGGCTTCATCAGAACTTGCCAAACCTGAATAATTACCGAATAAACGGCTCCAGGTATAGCTGGCATTGTAGAAGTAATTTGCCGAACGTTTGTCAACACGGACTTCAACCGCATCGTATTTACGCTCTGCTTTCGGGCAGGGCAGGGCAGCCGGTAGCGAAACTTCACAAACCAATCCGAATCCCGGATTGCCGATAATGTAAGCTTCACTGCCTTGGGCATTAAAGACACCAACGTCTTCAATTGCACGATCTTGTTGTTTGTGTGTATAACGACCGGCTAAGACGAAGTTGCTTCCCAACTGACGTTCAACGCCAAATGTATATTCGCTTTGTCGGGCAGCCTTCAAATTAGGATCAACCGCACCGGTTTCAAAAATATTGGCACCGATTAAGTTCGTCGCAACGCGGAAGTCAAATTGACAAACTGAATATCCTGTGCCGCCGACGATTGGGCATGTGCCGCCAATCGGATCAGGATTGCTACCAAGAATATTTCCGAATGTGTAACCCAAATAGTTTAAGCCGGATGCTGAACCACGACCCGGTAAAATTTCAAAGAAGTCACGACGGAAGAAGTCGCCGCCAAACGAACCGCGCGGCAATTCATATTTGAAACGGTCATAGAACCATCCATAGCTACCAAATAATTTGGTTTTGCCGTCGCCGGTTAAGTCATATGCAACGCCGATACGCGGAGTGATTTTATCGCCCCAACCGAATTTGATAGCTTGTGAGCCGGTTGAACCAAAGTTCGGGACGGTTTCGTTTTCAATACGAAGACCGAGGTTAAGAGTTAAACGTTTGCCGATCTGCCATGAATCTTGCGCAAAAAGAGCTTGGTTTTTACTGCTTGCTTCACCTACTGTACCAAATCTTTGGATGAGTCCAGAACCTAAGTTACCGACTGTCGGGGTGACAGGACCGCCGCTTAGGGTCGCAACGTCTCTGTCATAGAAAAGCTGAATGATACCAAGGTTTTTATAACCATTGCTGACCGTATTGAACAAACGGTTGAACTGGTATCCGAATTTGAAGTTATGACGACCACCTAAATTGATACCAACCAAACTGGCATCAGCGTCAAAGGTTGTCCGGGTCGAAACGTCATAATTGATTTGATTGTTGCTCGTGACATTCTGGAATCCTTGCGAACAACCGGTTGTCGCAGCTGTTTGTGCTCCCAATGCGCTGCAAATAACTCTCGTAACACTCGGAAGACCATATGAATTAAGTCTTTCGTTCAAGAAATTGCGACCGGCACGGAAATTCAAAACCAAAGAATTGGTCGGATTCCACGTTGCTTGTCCATTAAGGCTGTTGGAATTTTGTCGTCCGCCTTGTTGACCGAACAAGGCTGCTCCGCGAAGGGACTGACCTGCCACAACAACCGGTGTCGGCGGTCCGCCTAAACCACTTGTATTTGCGGGAAGAACTCCGTCCTGAACAAGAGGATTCCAAAGAAAACTTCCGAATAAACGCAATCTGGAAAATGGTTGTGCATCAAGACGAGCAAACGCATATTCTTGTTTTAACGTCTGGTTATACGAAATGCTTTCAACAATGGTGCGGACAGCCGGATCAGTTGAACTGTAATAATTAATTGGACGCGTGTTTTCAAAAATTTGCGGTGCATAGCTGGCTGAAAACCAGAGTTTGCCTTTAACAATCGGTCCGCTCAATTGTGCCACCGGGAAGAAATCATTTCCACCATCTTTTATCGGTCTGAAACGTTCGAAGTTGGTCGCAGCATTCGTTCCGAATCTGGTTAATACATCACGGGGATTGCCTTGAATATTATGCGGACGGAACGATATTGCAAAGTTACCGCGCAATTTATCGTTTCCACCAATCGTTACAACGTTGATAACGCCGCCGGTTGCACCGCCGTATTCGGCTTCAAAACCCGTTGATTTAATTTGAACTTCTTGAAGAATTTCAAACGGAAGGTTGTTGTTGCTGGTTAAAACACCAGTACGGAAGTTTGTAACTTCCTGACCGTCAATAACAAAAACATTTTCCGAACCGCTGGCACCATCAACTTGGAAACCACCGGCAAGTGCTTCCGGACGGACATTCGGAGCAGTTTTCAGCAAGGACGCAAAGTTTGTGCCTTTCGGCAGAGCGTCAAAAACCTGCTTTGTAATGTTTGTGTCAATTTGCGTGTTATTATTGTCAATGCTGACAGAATCATCGCTGGTCACATCGACCACGGTAGTGTTTTGCCCAATTTCTAATTTAGCATTTGCAACAGCGGCTTTATCCAAGCTAACTGTCACCTTTTGCGTAGAAGTTTTAAAGTTAGTTCCCGTGGCAGTAATATCATAAGTGCCAATCGGAACTTTCGGGAATTGAAAGTAACCATTTTCATCAGTGGTTACAGTGTTGCTAAAACCGGCTGTTGAGCCAGTACTTTTCGCCGTCACCGTTGCGTTAGGAACGACTGCATCGTTCGCGTCGGTAATGGTTCCTTCGATACGACCTGAGGTGCTTTGTCCAAATGCCATTGCCGCAAAGCAGAGCATAAAGGATAATACCAAAGGTATAAATCTGAAGCTTTTATTCATTTTAATCTCCTTACTAAACATAAATTTTGCAAATCTAAGCTTTGAATGCAGTTCACACCTCTTCAAATTTTTATCGGGGAAACTGCACATACTTATTGCCGAAATAGATTAAAGCAAATTCGTAGCCATAAATGCCAAAAGTCGAAGAAAAGCGTTAAAAGTTTGAAAAATAAGACTTTATTGTTAAAAGATAATTGTCGGCGGAGATTTTTAAAAGCGGATTTCTTTCAATTTCTTGAAAAAAATTCACGATTTTGGATATTTATTCTGAAAATTTCAATAAATGTCCGAGTTTCTCTTTTTTGGTTTTTAAATAATGGGCGGCAGGTTCTTTTGATTCGACTTCAATCGGAACACGTTCGACGATTTGCAAGCCGGCTTCTTCGAGAGCGTTGATCTTTTTCGGATTGTTTGACATCACACGCACCTTGCAAAGACCAAGGTCGAAAAGAATTTCGGCGCATTGCTGATAATTTCGCGCGTCCACAGCAAATCCGAGATTTTCATTCGCTTCAACCGTGTCCGCGCCTTCGTCTTGAAGGGCATAGGCGCGGATCTTGTTGATGATGCCGATGCCGCGGCCTTCTTGTTGCTGATAAACGATCGCGCCGTGACCTGCGTGTTCAATCAATTCCATCGCTTTTCGAAGTTGCGGGCCGCAATCGCATTTGATCGAACCGAAAACATCGCCGGTCAAACATTGCGAATGAATTCTGACAAGCGTCGGAATATCGGCATTCATTTCGCCTTTAAACAAGACAACAAACTCTTCGTTGCTCGTTAGCGAACGATAACCGGCGATCTTAAATTCTCCGATGGCCGTCGGAAGTTTGGCAACGGCGACCTTTTTAACTGATATTTGAAAGCTCTTCGGTGGACACTCGTGGTTATTTTCGGACAAATTTAAACTCCTGTAAATAAAGCGTTGGTGAAGATTATAACTCTTTACCGGGAGAAACAATAAATAAGAATTCAAGTAATGCGTCACTGAAAAGTTATTCTCACAGAAAACGAAAACGTAAAGACTGGAGCGCGAGCATCCCGGCTTGCCATGAGCGTTGCTTCAACGCGAAAAAGCCTTGTTAAATTCGACGGCATAAGGCTCACAAACGCCCTTTTCGCGCTCCAGTCTTTAAGCCCTAGTTTACCTTGAAAATAACTTATTACTGACGCATTACGAATTCAACTTCAACGAGTTTCAGTAGATCTAAATTGGGAAAGACGAATTATTTTTGACCGTAAAAAGCGGTCATTGATAACAATTGCAACGGCTTTCGATTGGGGATTGGGGATTGCGGATTGCGGATCGGTTGTTGATTCGAGGCTTAATCCAAATCCAGAATTCTGAAATCTCAAATCAACTAATCCGGGCAGTTCCAAATTTGGATTGATCAATAATCCGCGCATTCGACATCCGACATCCGACATCCGAAATTTGGATCTACGGAGTTTATGATTCAAAATTGAAAAATTTGTGACGAAAAAAAATAAACTGCTTACATTAAATAATAATGCAAGCAGTTTATTTTGGGGGTTGTTTAGGGGTTACTTTTCTTCTTCTTTCGTTTCCTCAGTTTCAACTTTTTCTTCAGTTTCGTGATGCGCAAAAACCGCACTGTCGCCGGTTCCGAAAATCCGCGCTAACAGATTATTCAAAACTTCCGAAACTTTTGAAGGCTGACTCTCTTGGGCGATTATCGGAACTTGTTCTTCCGCGAAAGCCAAATCTAATCTGACAAGCTCCGCCGTCACGTGTCGGCAGAATGAGCAATCAACCAAATGGCTGACCATTGGTTTTGATTCGCGTTCGCTTAAATTTCCTTCAACAAAAGCCGCTAATGAATCTTCGTCTAAGTGATTTTCCTGTGTTGATAAACCGTTTGCGGCAGATTGCCGATTAAGATAACGATCTAATAGTCCTTGTATTTGTAATTCTTCTGAATTTCTTTTCCCCGTGTTTTCCATAATAATTCCAGCCTCCCGTAGAAACAGACGCAGTCTTTTCTGATATTTGCGCAATTTTATTGTGTTTGGGGCAAAAAAACTTTTCTGACGCTTATTTCGAGAGTTTAGGTTGTCGTTAAATTTTGATACAGATTCCGACTGGCTAAATCCTGTGTGGCAAGTTCCATACAGATTTCGATTTCATCTTCCCGCAAATTGTGTTTGGCACGCAATTCGGTGCGAAAAAGTTGTAACACTTTGGCATAGCTTTTTTCCAGCCAACGCATAATTGTTGATTCGTGAATCCGGCTTTCGGGATTTTTTTCCCGCGTCGGCGATTTTCTTTGAAACCAACCTCGCAACGGCGAAGTTTCATTCTCAACCATTCGCGCAATTTGCCGGAGTTTCATATTTTCAACGTGATAATAAAGCAAAAGTAATTTTTCGTGAATATCGAGACTGCCGAAAGCTGTTTCAATCGCCGAAACCGTCGCGTTTCGATAGCGTTGCTTTGAAATTTTCTCGATCATCTCGTCTTCGCCGCCGGGAGCCTCTTCGGCAAAACTCATTTGAACAAAGCCTTCACCGACGGTTTCCGTCAGTTCGTCCAAGGAAAGGTCGTCGTGCGAAGCGCGATGCAAATCAACGAGCGAATGCCAGATAACGGTGCGTAGCCAACCGCGCAAACTTCCGCGTCCGCTGTAGGTCGCAAATTTTGAAACTCTTGCGCCGTCAACGACGCGCGTTCCGTAAAGTTCGACATAAACCGTGTCAACAACTTCATGGGCGTCAAGATCGGTGCTTGCCAGATGCCGCGCCACTCTTTCCAGATAGATGCGATGATTTTGGTCGAATTCCCACCATGCGCGTTCGTTTCCGTTCGAGCAAGCCAAAGCCATAAACAGATCGTCGGCTTGAATCTGCCTCAAAAAGTCACATAGTTCTTCGGTCGAAACAGGTTCGGGGGAATTGAGCAGAAATTTACGAGCGGTTTTTTGCAGCGATTCCTTAAAGCAATCGGGCCGCACACCAAAATTCGGCGCGTTTTCAACGCATCGGTTAAAAATTTCTTCCATTACCAATTCGGATTCTTTTGGTAAGTCTGATTGTTGAGTTGTTTGCGTGACCATTTCGAAAATTTATTATAAACGAATTTTTTAATTTAGACTAGCCTTTTATCAAACTTCGAATTCAGAACGACAAATCAATTGCCCGCGCCTGTTTCCAAACTTAAGGACGAACGGGTCGCGGGCGGCACAGAACTATGAATTTTTTCCTCGACGTATTGCAATTGATAAAGCCGCCAGTAAAGCCCGTGCAAGTTCAAAAGTTCTTGATGCGTTCCGGCTTCGCGGAGTTCGCCGTGATGAAAAACCATGATGCGGTCGCATTTCTGAATTGTCGAAAGCCGGTGCGCAATGACGAGCGAAGTCCGTTCCTGCATCACGCGTTCGACGGCTTGTTGAATAAGCTGTTCGGTTTCAGTGTCAATCGAGCTTGTCGCTTCGTCCAAAATCAAAATTTTCGGCTCAAACGCCAATGCGCGCGCAAAAGAAATAAGCTGTTTTTGTCCGACCGAAAGACCTGCACCGCGTTCTTTGACTTCCGATTTATAGCCTTCGTCGAGCTTTTCGATAAATTCGGCGGCGTGAACTTCCGTTGCCGCCCAACGGATTTTCTCGTCGGAAATTTCTTTATTTCCAAGTCTGATATTTTCTTCGATCGCGCCGCTAAATAAAAAAACATCCTGCAGAACGACCGCAAAATTTTCGCGCAAATCGTGCAGATTCCAATCTTTTATATCAACGCCGTCAAGCAGAATCTGACCTTTCTGGACATCATAAAAGCGCATCAGAAGATTCGTGACGGTCGTTTTTCCCGAACCTGTATGACCGACGAGCGCGACCGATTCGCCCGGATTTATCGTGAATGAAACGTCCTTTAATATCCAATCTTCTTTTTTGTAAGCAAACCAAACGTTCTGAAATTCAATTTTGCCGACCGTCTTGCCCGATTTTTTCGGGTTTTCGGGCGATTTGATCTCGATTGGCAAATCGAGCAGCAGAAAAATCCGGTGCGATGCGACGATCGCGGCTTGCAGGATGTTGAATTTATCCGACAGATCGCGGATCGGCTGAAAAAGCTGTTGTGAATACTGGACAAATGCGATGACCACGCCGACCGTTAAAACTTTATCTGTCAAAGACATTTCGCTTATAAACTGATAACCGCTGAACCAAATCACGAGCGCCACGCCGATTGTGCCGATAAAATCAACCATCGGATAAAAGATCGAATAATAATAGATCGTTTCGATATTGGCATTGCGGTAATCGTCGTTGATGTCGTCAAAATTCTTTTGCGCTTTGGCTTCGGCGTTGAAAAGCTGGACGGTTTGCGCACCCGAAATATGTTCCTGCAAAAATGCGTTGAGCTTGGCGGTGCGCGTTCGCACTTTGTCGAAACCGTTGCGGGCGTGTTTGCGAAACCAATTCGTCGCCGTAAAAAGAAGCGGAACGGTAATCAAGGACACGAGCGCAAGTTTCCAATTGAGCCAAAACATCTGTGCGATGATCGCAAAAATTATCACCAGATCGCCCAAAACATCAATCACGCCCGACGTAAAAAGTTCGTTGAGCGCGTCAACATCCGAAGTGATGCGAGTAATAATTCGCCCGACCGGATTTTTATCGTAATACGCAACTTCCTGTTCTTGTAGTTTAGTGTAAATCTGAGTCCGAATATCGAACATCACTTTTTGCCCGACATTGTTCAGCAGAATTTCCTGCACGTAACTGAAAATAAAGCGAAACAAAAACAACCCGAAAAAAGCTGTCGCAAACAACCAGATTCCGTCGGTTTGTTTGGGCGTGATGAAATCGTCAACCGCAATTTGCGTAAAACGCGGCTGCAAACTCGCGAGAACATTGACCAAAACCGTCAGAACCAACGCCGCCGCCGCAATATACCAATAAGGTTTGATATAACTTATCAGCCGCTTTGCGACGCGGAAATCGTAAGTTTTCCCGATCGCTTCTTCGTCGTTTGGTTTCTGAGTTTCTTCGGACATCTGTTATTTTAGATTTTAGATTTGTGATTTGCGATTGGCAATTTGAATTTTGAAGTTTTATGTCATAATTACGTTTCAGAGAGACTAAATCCGAGATCTGCAATCATAAATCTGAAATTGTATGAACCGCTTCATCAACGAACGCAAAAACAACTGGCAACGGCTCGAAGATCTGCTTTCGATTCTGGATGTTTCGTCCCTACGCGGACTTTCACGCGCCGAAGTTCGTGAATTCGGCGAACTTTACCGCCGCGCCGCGACCGATCTGGCAATTGCCCGCGCCGAAACCCGCGACCCAAAACTCGTCAATTATCTGAATAGTCTGGTGATTCGCGCGCACGGCAAAATCTACCGCGCCGATACAAACGGCGCAACTGTTTTATGGCAGTTTTTTACAAAGGATTTTCCGCAGACGTTTCGTAAAAATGCAAATTATATGTGGATTGCCTTTGGCGTTTTCGCAATTTTTGTAGTTTTCGGATTTGTGACGACTTGGATTGACACGGATTTTACGAATTTCGTCGGTTTGACAGGCGTTCCCGAAATGGTGCGATCGGATCATAAATGGTGGCTTTCGCTAAACGATTCAAATCAAATCGGCGCAAGTTTTATTTTATCAAATAATATTCTCGTAAGTTTTCGCGCTTTTGCGATGGGCGTTATTTTCGGCGTTGGGGCACTCTTTGCCATCGCGCTTTTCGGGGCACACGTCGGCAGCGTTTTTGCCGCTTGCTACAAAATAGACCCGACGTTCGGCAACGCGTTGGCAAGTTTTGTCGTCGGACACGGCGTAATCGAAATCTCGATGGTTTGCATCTGTGGCGGCGCGGGAATGATGATTGGCTACGCGCTGGTCAATCCGGGCGATCTGACGCGGACGCAAGCCTTAAAGAAAAAAGGAATGGACGCGGCACGCATTGTCATTGGTTGCGCTTGTTTTCTCGTCATCGCGGGAATCATCGAAGGTTTCCTGTCGCCTTCAAACCTGCCCGCGTGGGTCAAAATCGGCACCGGCATTTCGACCGGAATTGCGATGTATTCGTATCTGTTTTTGGTCGGACGCGAAGGAGATGAGAAAAAAGAAATTACTGCATTATGAAATTTCTGCCAACTTTTTAATTGTTTCAGATAAATCACGCCACCTTCGGAATAAGTGAAAAGTGATAGGTGAGAAGTTGGTTTTCTCATTTATCACCTATCACTTATTCTGAATCGTTTTGCCTTCCAATTATTTGAATTTTGCCGTAAATACTTCCGTTCAAATTGATGCAAACTCAAACCGGTTCGCGGTGCCGCGCTTTTTCAATGCGGTGAACTTTGTCCAAGTAGTTATGAGCGGCTTCCGATTGGAAAAGCTCGCGGGTTTCGGTTTCGGTTTCGGTCACAGGTTCTAACGCCAAATCCATATATTCAAGTTTTTTCGGGTCTTTGCGCACCTTTCGGTAAATCAGACGCAGACGCGAATAGAGTGTAATCCAGCGGATTTGTTTCCAGAGCGTTTCAAGAAAGGTTTTCGGATAAAAAATAAGCGGATTTTCGAGCGGTAATCCCGAACGGCGCGAAGTGCAATGTTTGCGGCACAAGAATCCGCCTTCGAGCGGGTGAATGCTTTCAATATCAATACAGCCGTTGAACCACGTAATAAAAAACATCGTCTTGCCCGGACTTGTGCCGGTCGCGATTGCGCGGCGCAGAACAGTTTCGATATGTTCATCGGTGTAATAGGTTTTCCATGCTTTGTGATAGGTTTCTTCCCAATTTCGGCGCGACATTTTTTCGTGCGCGGTAACGGCGTGATTCAAATCGTATTTGTTTAAATCCGCGTCCATCGCAATTCCGGCTTCGTGCAGTTTTTTGTGATCGGCCGAACCCGGCAAAGGCGTGAGATAAAAGAATTCGAGCAGATCAACCGGCAATTCTTTTTTTATAATTTCGATGTCGTGCAAAATTGATTCCTGCGTATCGCCTGGAAAACCCAAAATATAACCGCAATAGGTGACAATGCCGACCTTTTTCCAGGCAAGCAGCATCGCGCGGTAATCGGTGATCTTGTTCTGGCGTTTGCTGGCACCGAGTAGCGAATCGGGATTGATATTTTCCAAACCGATAAAGACGCGTTTGATGCCGGCGCGTTTTGATTTTTCGATAAAACCGGGGAGTTTATGACAAAGCGTGTCAACCTGAATGATAAAACTGATGTTTAGCTTTTCGACTTCGCGCAAGTAAATCAGTTTGTCTAAAATGATTTCCCAATCTTTGTTTCGCGCAAAATTATCGTCGGTGATAAAGAATGAATGCAGACCTTGCGCGACATTTGCGCGGACGATTCGTTCGATGTCGGCGGGCGAACGGCGGCGCGATTTTTTGCCTTGCACATTGATAATTGTGCAGAACGAACAAGAAAAAGGACAGCCGCGTCCCGCGTCGAAACTCGTCGTCGCGCCCGCCGTCAAATGAACGCGTTCCGCCGGAAGAAGCGGCGTCGCGACATTTTCGATGTTCGGCAGATCGTCCATAAAATTGTAGATCGGCGGCAATTTATTCTCGAAAGCATCAAGTAAAACCTGTCCCAATCTTCCTTCGGCTTCACCCGCAAAGAGCGTCACGCCCAAATCCAACGCTTTTTGAACGTGCGGATCTCTGTCTTTTAACATCGCCATCGTTCCCGAAACGTGAAAACCGCCGATCGCGACCTTGATATTTTTCTCGCGCAGTGGGCGCGCAATATCGAGCGCGCGCGGAAACTGATTTGACTGCACGCCGACGAGCATCACAATTCCGTCGTCTGCCGATTCGATCAGTGAAATGATGTTTTTGATCTTAATGTTGGTGTTCGTTTCATCAAAGGCGTGGATTTCAAATTCCACATCTTCGCCCAGTGTTTTCTGGTCGCGGCATTCGAGCGCGAGACCGTAAAGACAGGCGAGCGAATTTGCCGGAATCGCCGAGCGAAACCATTGGATCACATAACCGTCGTCGTCATAATGCGAAGGTTTAATCAGCACCAGAGAAAATCGTTTTCGAGTTGTCATTGTGTTTTTTTGAAGCGAAACGATTTTAGCCTAAATTTACGGGCATTACAAGAAAATTACGAGTGCCGGTGTAATGCGTCAGTTAAAAGTTACAGATAAGATCTATGCTAAAAGAGCGGGCGTAAAACAACCCTTCCAAACCTGTTAATGGTTTTATCGGGTCTTTTTAACCTTTAATTTGAGAAAAGATGAAAGGTTATCAATCAATGCACAGTAAATTTCAGGTCAGGAAGGGTTGTTTTACGCCCGCATTTGTCAAAATGTGAATTCCTAACTTTTAACTGAGGCACTACGTGCCGGTTTTTTACTCTGATAACAATTTTGAGCCCCGACCAAATCTCGTCAACCGCGCAAACCTTGACATCAACCAAACCGAGTGCGAGAGTCGTTGCGCGAATCGCGTCTTCCGTAACATCGGTCGGAATTCGGGACGCTTTTTTATACCACGAAACCCAAATTGCGCCGTTCGCGACGATCTTGTCTTTGAATTCAAAAAGCGCGGTTTCGAGTTCGGCAACGCTTTTCACAAACGCGTGGATCACATCGGCTTTTTCCGTCAATGAATCGAGAAAGACGATTCCTGTGGGCAGTTCGCCGAGTATCAAGCGATAATTTTCCGGCGCGTTTTGCAAGAAAACTTTATGATGCGCCTTGATGCCGAGTTTTTTAAACAGAGGCGTTCCTGAATAACCGACTGTGTGCATAATTAACTCTTTGTTGCCAAAAAAACTATCAACAAAACCACAATTGCCAAACCGACAACGGCGGCAATCAGATTGATCGGCGTGATTTTCGATTTGCGGATCTCGACGTTGGTCGTGCCCGAAGCGGTTTCAAAGGTGCTGTTAATTTTGTAATCGCCGACTCTTTGATCGAGCAGATTGGCGTTGTTGATGAGATTGTGCATTTCATCCTGCGCCGCCGAATTGCGGTATTCCGCTTTGCGTTTTTCGACCGCCAAACGGACGATCTCGTCGGCGGCTTTTTCCGTCACGCGGCGCGCTTGCGCTTCGTCCAGATTTTGCAGAGCATTATCAACAATGTCTTCCGCCGAGAGCGGGAATAGCGATTGTTTTTTCGGGACAAGTTCTTTATTTTCTTCTTCCATTTTTACTTTCTACTTTCTATTTTTGATGTTTAAAGTAATCGTTCCGTATGGAAATTTCAATTCGTGCGTTACTTTCGGTTTGAGATGTGTTTCGGCGAGCAGTTTTTCGATGTTCGCAAATTCCTCGCGGAGCATCGAAACGGCGATCTTTCCTTCTTCGGCTTGCGAACGGCGCAAAATGCTTTGCGCGACCTGCATATCGCCCTGCCCGAGCCATTGCAGTTTTCGCTCAATTTCGATCGGCAATTGCGCCGTATAGGTTTTATCAATAATTTGCTCGACGAGCGGCGTCAATTTTTCTTCCCAATCGTCGGTCGAAACCTTTAATTCGTATTTATCCTTCGCCGCATATTCTTTCATAAACGCGCGCAAAACCTCACATTTCAAATCGTAGCTCATCACGCTCGGCAAATGCACGAGAAACCGCTCGTATGTTTGTGAGATCGGTTGAACTTCGCCCGTTTTCCACTTTCGATAAGTTTTCCGCGCATACCGCGCCGCGCCCGTGCCGAATTCTTTTTTATAAAGGGCAAATAGTTCTTCGAGTTCGTCTTCATCAAGTCCCAAAAGGACGCCGACCAGTTTTGAGTTATGAAATTTCGGGTCGGGCTTTAAATAACGCCGCCGGGAAAGAGGGTTAGATTTTGTAAACAATTGAAAGCAAAGCAGGGCAAATACCCCAAATGTAATTAAAATAAACAAAAATTCCATTCAAAGCTATTTTACAATAGTTTTTCAACGTTTTTTATTTTTTTTGTTTCAGAATAAATCCGTCGGGAAACGGCGTCGCAACAAGCAGTTGATTTTCTAAAACTATCTTGAGAAAATATGGAGATTCGCTTCGTCCAAAGTCTAATCGGGAATCGTCACTTCAAAAAGATTTCCGAGCGTTTGGTCAACCGCGACAAAATTCTTTTCAATCACTCCGCGTCCTTTTTTGGAATAAGTTTTTTCAATCGCTTTCTTGATCTGCGCGATCGCGTCAGCGGGCGGAAGAACGCCGGAAAGTTTGAAAAAACAGGTCTGCATAATCGTATTGATTCGGCCGGCCATACCTGTTTTTCGCGCGACATCGGTCGCGTCAATCACAAAAAGTTTGATGTTTTTGTCAAGAATTGCCTGTTGAACATTTTGCGGCAGTTTGTCCCAAACTTCTGTTTTGCCGTATTGCGAATTGAGCAAAAAAGTCGCGCCCGGTTTTGCCAGGCTGAGCATTTCTTCTTTTTCGACAAAGTTAAACTGATGACACGCGATAAAATCAGCCGCCGTGATCAGATATGGCGCTTTGATCGGATTTTTACCGAAGCGCAAATGCGAAACCGTTTTGGCGCCTGATTTCTTTGAGTCATAAACAAAATAACCCTGGGCGAAAAGGTCTGTATTTTCGCCGATGATCTTAATGCTGTTTTTGTTTGCACCGACCGTGCCGTCGGCGCCGAGTCCGAAAAACAGGGCTTGCGTCCATTCCGATTCATCCAATTTGAATGAATTATCAACCGCTAAACTCGTAAAACCGACATCATCATTAATCCCGACCGTGAAATGATTTTTCGGTGCTTCCGATCTCAAATTATCGAAGACCGCCTTGACCATCGCCGGTGTAAATTCCTTTGACGAAAGACCGTATCGTCCGCCGATAATTTTCGGCATTTCGGCGATCTTCCCGCTTGAAAAGGCTTCCATAAAACTGATCATGACATCCTGATAAAGCGGTTCGCCGGTTGCGCCGGGCTCTTTGGTGCGATCCAAAACGGCGATGTTTTTTGTTGATTTTGGAATAGCATTAATGAGATCTTCCGCCGGAAACGGGCGATAGAGCGAGATCTGTAAGACGCCTGTTTTTTCGCTGGATATTGCAAGAAAGCCGGCGGTTTCGGCAGCAGTTTCAACGCCCGAACCCATTATCACGATCACGTTTTCAGCATCCGGTTGACCGAAATAGCTGACGGTCGAATAATGTCTTCCCGTCAGTTCGGCAAATTTCCGCATTTCTTCCTTTAAAATTGCCGGGACTGCGGTATAAAAAGGATTGACGGTTTCGCGTCCCTGAAAATAAACATCGGGGTTCTGTGCCGTTCCGCGAATAAAAGGCCGATCGGGATTAAGCCCGCGATTGCGATGAGCGATCACCAATTCATCAACGATCATCGCCCGGATCTGGTCATCGGAAAGAAAATTGATCTTGTTGACTTCGTGCGAGGTGCGGAATCCGTCAAAAAAATGTATGAACGGAATCCGTGCCCGAAGCGTCGCGGCCTGCGCGATCAACGCCATATCGTGGGCTTCCTGCACGCTAGCCGAAGAAAGCATCGCAAAACCCGTCGTCCGCGCCGCCATCACGTCCTGATGATCGCCGAAAATTGAAAGCGCCTGTGCCGCTAGTGAACGTGCGGCGACGTGGAAAACTGCCGCTGTTAGTTCACCGGCAATCTTATACATATTCGGCAGCATCAGCATCAAGCCTTGCGAAGCGGTGAAGGTGGTTGTCAGAGAACCGGTCTGCAAAGCACCGTGAACCGTTCCGGCGGCACCGCCTTCGCTTTGCATTTCAATCACTTCGGGAATGTTTCCCCAAATATTTTTGATGCCTTTCGCCGACCATTCATCCGCAAATTCAGCCATCGCCGACGAAGGCGTGATCGGGTAGATCGCACAAACTTCATTGACGCGATACGCGACATAAACCGCGGCTTCATTGCCGTCGAGCGTTACTGCATTTTGCTTTTCGTCTTTCATTTTTACCTATTAACCTTTTGCCTTCTCCGGTTCGGGTATCATATCGATCGCATGGCACGGGCATTGCTCGTAACAGGTGCCGCAGCCCGTGCAAAGGCTGTAGTTGAATTTGTACCTCTTTCCCGTTCCAAGTTTGATGATCGCGTCTTCGGGACACGCGCCGTAACATCCGTCGCATTCAAAGCAATTGCCGCAAGACAGACACCGTTGCGCTTCATACTGAACTTCCTCGGGTGTGTAACCCGCGACGATTTCATCGAACCCGGCCGCGGCGACTTCGGGCTCTAAATGACTTTGCGGTTTTGGCGGTGCGCTCGTGCGATACCAGACGTGCAGCTGTTCGATCTGAACGAGCGGATTATTCGGTGCTTTTTCGTAAGTTTTCTGATTGTTGAGCCAGGCATCAATGTTTCGTGCGGCTTTTTTGCCATGTCCGGTCGCGATCGTCACCGAGCGTTCGCTCGGAACCATATCGCCGCCCGCGAAAATTCCGTCATGTCCGGTCATCATTTGTGAATTGACGACAACCGTTCCGTCCGGTTCAAATTCAATGCCGGAAATACCTTTTAAGAAATCGGTTTCGGTATCCTGACCGAGCGCGAGGATCAGTGAATCGGCTTCGAGCGTTTCAAATTCACCGGTCGGGACGGGTTTGCCGTCAACGATGTCCATTTTTTCGACCGTCACCGATGTTGATTCAAGATTCTTGATCGTTCGCAGCCAATGGATCTTGATGCCTTCGCTCAAGGCTTCATCGGCTTCAAAATCGTGTGCCGGCATATGTTCGCGGTCGCGCCGGTAAATGATCAAGGCTTCTTCGGCACCGAGCCGTTTCGCGGTTCGTGCTGCGTCCATCGCGGTATTTCCGCCGCCGTAAATCGCGACACGTCGGCCGATCTGCGGTCTCGCGCCGAGTTCAACTTCTTTCAAAAAGCTGACCGCATCAAGAATTTTTCCCGCATCACGCGCCGGAATCGTCGTCTTTTTGCCGATGTTTGCGCCGATCGCGATAAAAATCGCATCAAAACCGCCCTCATTTTTTTCGGCCAGAATGTCCGTCACCTTATAATTCAAACGAATTTTCACGCCGAGTTCTTCAATTCGCTTGATTTCCGCTTGCAAGATATTGCGCGGCAGACGATAGGCGGGAATCCCAAAATTCATCATTCCGCCGGCCACCGGTCCGGCTTCGTAGATACTTACATCGTGACCTAAACGTGCCAGATGATAGGCGGCGGAAAGTCCGCTCGGTCCCGCGCCGATGACCAGAACATTCTTGAAACTGCGATTGCGCGGTTTTGTAAATTTCCAGTTTTTGGCAATCGCCATATCGCCCAATAATCGTTCGACCGCGTGAATACTGACCGAACTATCGAGCGCGTTGCGGTTGCAAGCCGGTTCGCACGGGTGATAGCAAACGCGGCCGTGAATCGCCGGCATCGGATTTTCTTCCGTCAGTTTTTGCCACGCCTCAAAATAATGACCGGATTGGGTTAAAGAAAGCCAGGATTGAATATCTTCCCCCGCCGGACAGGCATTATTGCAAGGCGGAAAAAAATCAACATAAAGCGGTCGCTGACTCCGCGTCGGACCGGTGCCTGAGCCGTGTTCTTTCAGGTCAGTTTTGGTAGTTAGGTCTGTTTTTAGAAAGGCCATAGTCTTATTCCAACTTATGAATAATCAGGTTAAACGAAAAATTGGTATAGAACTGTGACTCAAATCACTCAAGCTGTGAAAAAAATGCGACTTTATGGATAGAGAGAAAAAGTCATTGAAGAAAAAACTTAAAGCAAACCACGTTCTTTGACTCTCAAATATGTTTCGAGCAGTTTCGGCGCGAGGGTCGAGGTTGTCACGTCTAAAGCCAAACCGCCGAGTGTTTCGACCGATCTGAGCGCGGCTTCGCGTTGGTGGATGATCTCTTCCGCCGCCGATTGGACAAAGACTTCTTTTAGATCTTTCGGAATTTCGCTGACCGTCGCGTTCAGATCGCGGTCGCCGATCGTCACGACTAAAGGAAGATGGCGCGGCCGCAAGAGTTTTAGTGAATTTATCAATTCTTTGGAAGATTCCTTGTCAACCAAATCGGTTAAAATTACAACGAAAGAACGTTTTTTCGTGGTCGAAGCGATGTATTGAAAGGCGCGGGCATACGAAGGTTCGATCAATTCGGGTTCGAGATCGTGCAAGGCTTCGAGAACTGCGTCAAGATGTTCGACGCCTTTTTTCGGCGGCAGATATTTTTTGACCCGACGTCCGAAAACCATCAAACCGCAATTATCGCCGGCGCGTGCACAAGCCGACATCATCGCGAGTGAAGCGTGAATTGCCGTATCGAATTTGGTTTCGTCGTTGATGCGTCCGGTCATCAGGCGTCCCGCGTCAAGCGCGATGATAATCGTCTGGTCGCGTTCGATCTGATATTGACGCGTGATGAGTTTTGAACGCCGCGCCGTCGCCGTCCAAGAAATGTGGCGAAGCTCGTCGCCACGCACGTAATCACGCATTGATTCAAACTCGCGCCCTTCGCCGCGCCTGACAGATTTGCGCTGAATCGCCAAAAAAGATTGTGCGCCGAGTGCTTTGAGTTCCATTTCGCGCGCGCGCCGCATATTCGGATAAACCTTGACGGCTTGCGCCGCGCACAGATCCGTCTGACACCAGATCAATCCTAATTTGGAAAGATAACGGACGGCAGTTTTGCCGAATTTATAATTCCCGCGCTTCGGCGGCGTTAAAACGTAAAAGAAGTCGGCGAAAGTTTGCGCGGCAACTGTAAATTCCGCTTCGCGTTTTCCGTCCAAATTCATTTCAGGCGGATATTCGTCCTTTAATTTTAAGTGAATTGAACGCACCGTCGCGTTTTCGACCTTCAAATGGACTTTATTTGCATCGCCGATCGCAAAACGTCGTTCGAACGAGCGCGTCACTTTGAAATCTTCGGGAAGTTTGCGGCTGATAAAATAATCCACGATCGCCGCAGTAAACAGAAAAATATCAAAGCCGAAAACGATCGTCCGCAGAAACGGCAAATTCCACGAGAGCGCGAGCGGAATAAGCCCGAGCGCGAGCAGTATGTAAAATCTACGTGAGAACACAAATCGCATAATTTCAGTTGATTATACCGATTATTTGTCCACGAAACACACGCGCATAAACGAAAAAAAGACAAAAACATAAAATTTATTTCTTATTTTCGTGTTATGCGTGTGTTTCGTGGGCAAAATTCGGTTTATAATTTCGACAGACTTTATGAATACAGTCGGCGAATATGTGCAGGAAGCGGCGGATTTTATGAACAGCGGTTCGTATCTTCGAGCCGTTGCGCCGACCGCTTTGGCGATCGAGGCAACAATGCGGAAAGCGTTTGAGAAAGACACGCTTTCCGAAGACGATTACAAGCGATTCTTAAAACAAAACTGGCAGCTCATAACCTTTATGGGAATGCCGCACGCTTTGCCCTTGCCGATGAATATTCCATTCGGTTTAAAACGAATCGTTCCGCAATTCAATGTTCATCACGGCGCGGAAGAAATTATTTTGCACGTCCTCCGCGAAACCTTGAAATCCGGCAGAATGCCGCCGGAATTCGCGTTCAATTCGAGCGGCAGATTTGAGATCAAAGACAATAAACTCCTGCTCCCGCGCGGATTGGTCAACGGACTTCTCGGCAGCGTCATCTTTCACCCGACCAACTGCGGCGAAACGATCGGCGAAAAATATTGGATGAATATCTCGGATTTTAAAATGTTCATCTCAGAACTCTGGGGCAGAAACGATTTAGCCAATCGGATTATGAAGTTTTATCTTGAGCGGGATTGATAAAATGTTTGTGAAATACTGATTTTTGCGATAAATTACGTTTGATGGAACTGATATTTGAATGGGATGAAAATAAAGCCAAAGCTAATGTAAAAAACACAAGGTTAGTTTTGAAGAAGCTAAAACTATTTTTAACGACCCGTTACTTATAACTTTTCCAGATGATTTTCATTCGGACGAGGAAGAACGGCTCATAAGTATCGGAATTTCAACCGATAATCGAACATTGTTGATTGTTCATACCGAGCAAGACAAATCAGAAAACGAAATTATCATCAGAATTATTAGCTGCCGTAAAGCAACACCATCGGAAAGAAAAATTTATGAACAAGGCGAATAAAGAAATGCGCGACGAATACGATTTCAAAGGCAAACAAGGCGTTCGCGGAAAGTATCACGAGGCTTTCAAAAAAGGTTATTCAGTTCGCGTTTACAAAGAAGACGGAAGTATTGACGAACAATATTTTGCTTCGATCGAAGCCGATGTGCATAAATATTTTCCGAATTCGGAAGCCGTCAATGCGGCTTTACGTTCTTTGATTAAGCAGTAGCCAGTTTTGGGCTGTTCGGGCGAAAATAAGCGAACGTCCAAAAAACGCAAAAGACCGCAATTGCCAAAATGCCAAACAATAACGCGGACGGCTGATAAATCTCGTTGAAAACGATGACGGCAAACGCGGTCACGACGACGCGCAGGTTTTCCGAGATCCAAACCCATCCTTTAGCTTCTAAAATGCCGCTCCAATTGATGATTTGCCACCACAAAAGAGCTGCGCCGAGCCATTTCTCTGCCGATGTCCAATAAAAGAGATTTGAAATCACGCCGAGCATCAGCCCAACACCCAAAACGACTTGCAGAATCAGATAAATCTTTGCGCCCGCAAACATTTCGGGGCGAAATTTGATTTGGTTTTCGGTCGTGATGCTCGGTTTTTCCGTTTTCGGTAATCCGCGCGGAATCCAGCCCGCAGGCATAACCCAGATACGGATCTTATCCCACCAGAAAGGTGCGCGGACGGCATATTTCCACAGAACGATGTAGAAATGAAAATTAATGATGATCGGATTCCACGTCTTTGGATGATCGAGAATTCCGTAGGCGACCTTTTCGTCTTCGACCTCGAAAGTGCCGAACATTCGGTCCCAGATTATAAGAAATTCGCCGTAGTTTTTATCCAGATATTGCAGATTGACGCCGTGATGGACGCGGTGATGCGACGGCGTCGTGAAAAGAAACTCGATCGGCCGCCAGAGCTTCGGGATAAATTCCGTGTGATGCAGAAACGCGATAAAGAGATGAATTCCGACGACAGTGTAAATATGCACAGGCTCGAAACCGATGATCGTCAAAACCCAAAAGAACAGAAATGAACAAAGCCTTTGCGTGACGCTCGCCCGCAACGCGACAAAGAAATTCATCTCCTCCGCCGAATGATGAGGGCTGTGTGCCGCCCATAAAATATTAATTTCGTGTCCCCAGCGATGCACCCAGTAAAACACAAAATCCACGCCGAGCAGCAGCAGAACGGAACTCCACCAATTGATCGGAATCGTCAAAATGCGAAAGTTTTCCCACAAATATCCGTAAATATAAAAAACACCGACCATCACCAAAATATTGGTCGTTTGATTGCCGAGTTGTGTGCCGAAATTGGCGACGGCTTCGTTAAAAGTTATCAGTTTGCGTTTAAAAACAAAGCAAGCCGCAATTTCCAAAAGAATAAAGATCAGCGCGATCGGCGTAATGTAAAAATAGACGTTGGTTTCTTGCATAGCGTTTTTGAATTGTCGGGAAAACACAGCAAATATAATGCAATCTTTCGTGAAATTGCAAAACATTAAAAAGCTTTTTGAAAAATCGGAATTAAAAGAAAAGTACGGAAAATAGGACGCGGATGAACGCGGATTAAGCGGATTGACGCGGATAAATTTAAAAATAAAATCCGCGTCAATCCACTTAATCCGCGCAAATCCGCGTCCCATTTCTTAGCTTTAAAACAGCTTAACGAAAAAGCGGTCGGTGAAATATCCACCGACCGCTTTCTTTTTTTTTGAACAAATATATTTTCTCTTAAAAAAGATGAAAATCAAGTTTTCAACTGTTTTGAGAAATTGTAAACGGGCGCGGAAAACTTATTGCGAAGTCCGCGACGCATTTTCCTTTTGCTTATCGGTCAGCGTAATGCTCATTTTTTCGAGCGTTACCTGATTGAGCGTGCCGGTTCCTTTCAAACCGTTGGCTTCCTGATAGGCTTTCAAAGCGGCGCGCGTCGCCGGATCGAGCGTGCCCGTCGGTTCGCCCACATAATTTCCCTTTTCTTTTAAAAGTTTTTGGGCGGCGATGATCTGATCTTTCGTCGCCTTAAAAACCGGACCTCTTTTGGTGGTTGACTTTTTATCGTCGTTTGTCGCAAAAGAATCCGGGTCAACTGGAATTTCCTTTTGTTTATCGGTCAATGCGATGCCCATTTTTTCGAGTGTCGCCCGATTCAATGTTCCGGTCGCTTTCAAACCGTTTGCCGATTGATATTTCTTGATCTCAGCGCGAAAATCATCGTCCATCTTGCCCGTTTCCGGTGATTTGAGCATTTTCTGCACTTGGTTTATTTGTTCTTTGTTTGCCCGAAAGATAGATTTTTTCATCGTTTCGGTTTTTGGTGATGGTGTTGTCGTTGTTTGAGCGTGTAAAGAAAGGCTCAAAAAAAGAGTTGTGAAAATTAAAAAGATTAACTTTTTCATTGTGTTTCTCCGTGTTTTTTTAGTTTAAGGTAAGAATGAGAATTTGAGTTTGGACAAGAAGTGAGCAGACGCATTACGCCTTGGTTCTTGTGGAAAGTGATTCACATTCTTTTTGGTATTACGAGAAGCATTATAAACCCATTTTTTTAGATGTCAACCATTTTTTTTACCGTTTGAAACAAAAATCGTAAAAAAATGGACAATTCGGGCTAAAATATACGATATGTCGCTCGAAAAACTAATTGACGAACAGATCAAAAACGCCATCGCCGATGGAAGGCGACAAATCGTTTGAATATATTTTTGATAAAACCTCTTTCGATTTATACGATTGGCTGAAAAATCTGAAAACTGACGAATCTTTGGGTTGCGGCAAAAAATCTCGGATTAAGCTACGTCGGAATCGAAATCGAACCAAACTATTTTGAAATAATCGAAGAACGTCTGGCGAAGAAATCCAATCCTGATATTGCCGCAAAAGAAATTTCCGAAAGAAAAACTGTTGC
>JANPDZ010000942.1:0-12366 GCA_031431735.1 Acidobacteriota bacterium
TTACCAAAATGCCAAATCCGCTAAGTTTAGAAGTTAATATAAAACTCTTATCAACTTTGGTTCGCGCTTTCTTGGTGGCAAAATCTAATTTTCGAGAAATTTCTTCGTGGGGTAGTTTATTAAATTTCTTTTACTAAGCAGGGATGAATAAGTTTCGTGACATAATGCCGCAAGCCCGCTACGCTCGTAAGGGCGAATTACACACTTACGAGCGTAGCGTGTTTCCGCAAAGTCATTATGTCGCAAAATATATGCTGACCTGCTTAACTACCCAAAATTCGGGCTTCAAATAAAATTTATTACGGATCAAGAGTTTGACAAAACCTTAGTCTGTTTTTTACTCTTAAAGTTCATTTAACGGGACGTAGCGCAGCCTGGTAGCGCGCTTCCTTGGGGTGGAAGAGGTCGCAAGTTCAAATCCTGTCGTCCCGACCAATTAGAAAGGCTTTCGGATTATCAATCTGAAAGCCTTTCTGATTTTAGAATTGATTTTTGATTTTTCTCACGCTGATATCGCGTTTTCCATTTTTGTTCCAAAAGCAAAAAGCGATCATTTTGCCTTTTAAATCAATATCAACATCGCATAAATTTTCAACATCCGAAACCAGACTTAAATTATTTCCGTCAAAATACCACAGCGAACTTTGTTTTTCGGTTTCATAATTCGGTTGTTTCAGCAAGAAAAATGTTTTTGATGCATTTGCAAATTTCGACTCAAACTCGCCGCCGAACTTGGTTTTGGCGATTTGCTCGATTTTATCGTTTCGGTGAAGATAAAATTGAGTTTCTTCTTTATTTTTAACAATAAAAAGCAAAGTTCCAGTTATTTCCAAAGCTCCGACAAGGCGATAATCTTCTGAATTTTCCGGGTCTTCAATCAGTAACTGTTTTTGCTTAGTTTGAAAATCGAAAAACCAAATATTCGAATCGGCTTTGGCGTGGCTGAATTGCAAAACAACGCCGCGATTACCGATTTTAAAGGCCTGATTCATATTAAAAGCCGTTTGAGCAATTTCGCGCGAAATGTCGGGAAAGTTTTTGTAAAGAGTTTTTTCCAAAACAGAAACCGTCCGCTGAAAATCCTCGCCGTATGAATTCTCGATTTTTATCACGCGGAGGGTTTGAGTATTAAAAGTCAAAATCGTCGAATCAACATCGCCGTCCGAAATACGGGCTTGCAAACGGTTTAACCCGAGCCATTTCAAATCCGCCACAAAAGAAGCGTAAACCGCATATTTCTTGGCTCTTTTGGCGTTGAGCAAAACAGCCTTTTTTTGGTTTTGAAGATCGAAAAGATGAACTTCCGAGTTTTCGATATCTTCGACTAAAACCTTTGAATAAGCCAGCAATTTACCGTCAGGCGAAAATTTCGGATAAACAAAATCTCCGTTATTGATTGTTGCCAGCGTGTTTTCGGAGATTTTGATTTCTCTGATTTGAGAATTTTCGGTCGAAAGACTTTGAGCAAAAAGTTTAATGTTGCTTTCTTGATTTGGAAAACAAATAAAAATAATTGTAAAAAGAAAGAGTAAACTTAGGCGTAATATTCTATTCTTCATTTTCAATGACCTCGATGTTTTCGGAAAATTCTTGCGGCGGATACATTCTTTCGTTCAAACGCAAATTCAGAAATTGGTTAAAAAAGACAATCACGGCGGCGATGATGATCAAAATCACACCGACAAACGGGCTCAGCGAAAATTCGCCCTGCCAAAATCCGTTGGCTTTTTTGAATGCGAAGAAAGATTGTTCAAGCCAAAAATACCGACTGATGATAAATACTGCAAAAAACAAAAAAGTCGTCCACATTGCCCATCCGCGACGGGTTTTCCAAAGCAAAACATTGGCTAAAATCAATAGAATGAGGCTTGAAATCCAAAGAAACGCCAAAGCCAAACCGGAATAAAATTCGTAAAATTCTCTGGTCGTTTTCGGGTCGCCGATGCTGCCGAGCCAACTATGCGAATAAAACGAGAGAAAACCCATTGCGACAACAACGACAGCTAAAACCGCCAAGTAAATTTTGTTCCACATAACTCATACTTTTATCACAGTTTTGAACGATTTGTATAGAAAAAAAGAAGCCTTCGATAAAGTTTAATACGATCGAAGGCTTCTTTTGAGTTTTGGTTTGTCAAATTATTTGGGTTTAACAGTCAAATAACTTACTTGTCCGCGTCGGGCAACCAGCAGCAAAATCGGTTTATCGCCCGACTTTTCCAAGGCTGATTGCATTTCTTCAAGTGTTTCGACCGGTTGACGATTGACTTTTAAGATGACATCGCCTGGAGCAATTCCTTCTGCTGCTGCCGCGCCGTTCGGGTCCGCGTCCGTCACGAGCAAACCGCTTGTTCCGCTTGGAAGCAGAAGTTTTTTGGCTTCTTCCGGCGTTAGCGGTTTTAAGTCGAGACCAAGTTTGCCGCTTGGTTTCGTCGGTTTTTCAGGACTGTCTTCATCGGGTTGATTTTCTTTTTTAGCATCATCAACATTGAATTCGTCGAGTTTTGCGGTAAATTCCTGCTCTTTTCCATCGCGCAAAACGGTTAATTTTATGTCGGTTCCGGGCAAGGTCGAGGCAACTTTGTTGCGCAGAGTATTGCCATCTTCGACCTTTTCGCCGTTGATTGCCAGAATAATATCATCTTGCTTGATTCCGGCTTTTTCAGCTGAACTGCCGGGGCGCACATTACTGACAAGAACCCCTTTCGTGTCTTTCAAATCAAGGCTTTTGGCAATGTCTTCGGTGATATTCTGAATATTGACGCCAAGCATTCCGCGACGAACTTTGCCGTCTTTCAAAAGTTGCTCCAACACACTCTTTGCCATATTCGAGGGAATCGAAAAGCCGATGCCGATGCTTCCGCCGCCCTGTCCCGAAGATAAAATCTGCGAGTTGATGCCGATCAGTTCGCCCGTTAAATTGACGAGCGCACCGCCCGAATTTCCGCGATTGATCGGTGCGTCAGTTTGCAGAAAATCTTCAAAACTGCCATCGCTAAGTCCTGTGCGTCGGCCTTTCGCGGAAATAATTCCGGCAGTCACCGATTGACCGATGCCGAGCGGATTGCCGATTGCCAAAACAATATCGCCGACGCGTACCGAATCCGAATTACCAAGTGTTAAAAAGGGAAGGTTTGCACTTTCGATTTTCAAAACCGCCAAATCAGACGGCTGATCGGAACCGACAACTTTCGCTTCAAAAGTTTTACCGTCCGGCATTCGGACAGTGATTTTTTCCGCGCCGTCAATCACGTGATGATTGGTCAAAATCGAACCGTCCGCGCTGACAATCACGCCCGAACCCGTTCCGCGTTCAACTTGCGGACGTTGTTGTTGATTTGGTTTCGGAATAAATTGTTTGAAAAACTCATCGTCGCCAAACGGAAATTGCTGCGGCTGAACTTTTGCCTTGCGTTCGGAAAAAATCTGCACAACGGCGGGCGAAGTTTTTTCGACAACATCGGCGTAAGATGTGCGCATCCCGTCAACCACGATGGGCGCGGGCGGAGTTTGCGTTTGATTTTGTGTTTCAGGTGTAGGTGTGTCGCCGTTGAAAAGATTTGTCCGGCAACCGGAAATCAATGCGACGGAAAAAACGAGCAAAATGCTCAAAACATTTCTTACTTTCATATTTAATATCTGCTACCCTAAAAGTATGTAAATATACTCTTTCGGTTCTCGCTTCATTGACTTTGGTTAAAATCAGACTTGATGCCCAATTCCAGTGCCAAACTCTCAACGAGCCTTTTACGTCCGACGTAGCCACTACCGGACGACTTAATTTGTTTAATTGCTTCACAGCGAACATTTTTCGCGGCATTCTGGTCCCTTTCGTGATGCGTTTCGCACATCGGACATTTCCATTCTCGAATTGATAAATCTTTTAACAACTCATTTTTTGATCCACAACTTGAGCAAATTTGACTTGAAGCAAAATATCTTCCAACTTTCACCAATTGTCCGCCAAACTTCTCGGTTTTGTATTCTAATTGTCTGACAAATTCGCTCATTGAAGCATCCGCGACTGCTCTTGAGAAATGAGTGGTCTGCATCATTCCCGACACATTCAAATCTTCAACTCCAATGATTGCATAGCTTTTCGCTATTCCGGTGGTTGCTTGATGCAGATGATTCTTTCTCACATTTGTTACCCGAAAATGTGTTTTGTTCAACGAGGCTTTGGTTTTCTGCCACCGTTTTGAACCTTTCACTTTACGTGACAATGAACGTGATTTCTGCTTGATTTTTGTGAGATTTTTGACTAATGGTTTAAGTGATTCAGTTTCCTTTCCCGAATCTTCAACCGCCAATATTTTTAATCCTAAATCTATTCCAACGGCTTTTTGCTCTTCACTCATAGTTATTTCTTGTGCGACTTCAGCTTGAACTGACAACCACCATTGATTATTGTGAAACGAAACTCTACCAGCCATCACTTTGCCCGCAAACCGCAGATTTTCCGCCATATTTACCCAACCTAAGCCAGAAATATAGACCTCGTGTTCTCTGAATTTCAGTCTGTCATTGGCAAGATAAAAGTTTGCTTGTGATTTATGTTTCTGCTTGAATTGAGGAAACCGTATCTTATGGTTTTTATTGTTCTTTCGTTTTTTGCAATCGGCAAAAAAGTTACGAAGAGCATTGGCTAAATCTTGAAAACCACCTTCGCAAGCACATTTGGTAACTTCATAAACAAAGGGAAACTGTTTTTTCTTAATGGAGTTAAACTCTTTTTTGAGTTCAATTGCAGAGAATGCTTGTTTATTTTTGGCATAAACTTCTTTCCATTTTGCCACGCCCCAATTAAAAGCCAGACGAGCACAACCCGCCGCTTGACGAAAATATTCGGTATCTTTGTTGGTTGGATTAAGTTTTATCTGGTGTCCGAGAATCATTTTGTGATCCTAATTTACAACAATTTCATTAAACAAAACATACTCACCAAGTCACAATAATATATTAAAGAGTATCTTTTCAAGACCAAGTTATAAACTCCAAAAACTTATTATCGGAAATTTTTTTTCTAAATCTGCGTTGATTTGAAAAGAACAAAGCTATTACGCTGCAATTATATCGTAAGTTCGGAAATTTTTTTAACTTCCGCCGATGACCTTCGGCGTTTCATTCCGAAAAATATACGCCAGCGATTTGTAAATCAGTTTAGCACAAAGAAAAGCCGCCGCGTCAGAATTTTCTGTTTTTGAAAATTCGACCAGATCCATTCCGACAATGCGCCGATTCTCCGCAACTTTGCGAATCAAAGCCAAAGTTTCATACCAGCCGAGTCCGCCGGGTTCGGGCGTCTCGGTCGTCGGTACCAAACTCGGATCGAGTCCGTCAATATCAATTGTTAAATAAACGTTATCAGTCAGATATTCAAGCGCGTCGTCAATCCAATCCGTGCGTCCGACAATATCTTTTGCCCAGAAAATTTTTGTTGGCAAGCCCTCGGAAAGCGAACGAGCTTCGTCTGCCGAAATCGAGCGAATACCGACTTGCACTGCCGGTAGATGCAAATCCTTGACGACTCGCGCCATTACGCAAGCGTGCGAGTGGGGCGTTCCGTTGTATTCGTCTCGCAAATCGGCGTGTGCGTCAATTTGTAAGACCGACAGATCATGAAATTTTTCGGAGTGGGCGCGAATGACGGGAACTGAAACAGAATGCTCCGCGCCGATCAGACAAAGAAATTTATTTGTTTTGAGTAAATCATTTGCTTGATCGTAAAGCGCGGTCATCATTTCTTCGGGAGTTTCACGCGCCGCGAATTCTTCGAGCGTGTGAATGCCGATCTTATAAACTTCAGCATCGGTTTCTTCTTCGTAAAGCTCCATATTGCGCGAAGCGTCAATGATCGCCATCGCGCCTTTGCCAGTGCCTGTACCAAATGAAACCGTTCCTTCGTAAGACACAGGAAAAACAACTACGCGGGAAGATTCAAAATTTGAATATCTCGCATCGTCTATGCCGCCAAAATTCATCAGAAGCCGGGCTGACTCACTCATCGGATTGGGGATTTGGGATTGCGGATTGCGGATTAAATGGAAATTCTTACTTATAAAAAATCCCAAATCCCCAATCCCCAATCCCAAATCGGTTTAGGGAATATCAATTCCCAGATCCTTACCGCTGAACGAAAAATTCGGACGTTTGCGGCCTTTCATATATTTCGCGGCTGTTTGCGAAAGCGCGGTAATCAGCATTGGAAGCGCAATTGACGGATCTGACGGTACATAGGCGGTCGTCGCGCCGCGAAGTAGTTTGCCGAAAACCTGCGTATGACATCCGCTGAATGAAGGTGTTCTAGTATCGAGCGGGACGGAATCGGTCGTAATTGAAATGGCATATTTATGCCCACGCGGATGTGTACGGGTGATATACGATGAAACTTCAGCCATATTGACCATTTTCTGACTGCCCACGCTTCCCAGTGTGATGATGCCCGAATTGCGGGTACGATTAGCAATCTGCATCATTTCCATCGTGTCCTGAGTGATGTCAAAATTAAACTGGGTTTTCTTTTCAAAACGCGAACGGGCAATTCCGATGGAAAATTCGCTTGCTAAGATGTCGGGGCAGAAAACCGGCACGCGCGATTTGAAAGCGGCGGTCAGAAGACCGTCTTCGTGAGCGATTTCCGCGAGTTCGCGTCCTAAAAGATGAAGGAATTCGCGCACCGAATAAGCGCGGCCTTGTTCGAGTTGATTAATAACGCTGCCGATCCATTCATCCGCTTCGTGATATTCATCCTGGTTGGCAAGCATATCGCCGATGCGCGTCACTTCCGACGCGTCGAGCTCTTCATCCGACATCGAAGGATGCGCTTGATAATGATTTCTTCCAAGCGTTTCGTGAATATCGTGAAAAAGAACCGTGCCCGACATGACGATCACGTCAACGAAACGGTTTTTGATAACGTAAGCCAACAGCCGACGCATTCCCGAAGGAATCAGATTTCCCGAACCGCATAAATAAATCGTTGAATTATCGTCGAGCATATCAAGCCAGATACGATGTGATTCTGCCAATTGCTTTGCTCCAAAGCCCGCGCCTTCCATCTTTTCTAAAAGACCGGCGACCGAACGGTCGCGGTCAACCGGAATCGGACGGGTCGGAACAGTTAAAAACTTTGAAGACTTTGATTTTTTCTGAGTAGCCATAATTTCTCCAATGAACTAATAATAAATCTTTATAAAAACTTGGTTAAATGTTTTGAGTCCCGCCTTCAGGCGGCTTTAACGCGCAGATTTTGCCCGCTGAAGCGGGGACTCAAAACTAACTGCCGTTTGGCGATAAATATGTATATGCACCAATTTGACTTTCGTAAAACTCGATCAAATGATGACCATCTTTCGATGACAGTTCGCCGTCTTTGATTCTTTGCTGGACGATGCGGCGAAATTGATCGTGCAGCTGCGTTGCATCATAGCGCACGATTGCCAGCGAATCGCCCAGTGTCGCGCCTTGGATAACCTTTTTGATAATGTGTCCATCTTCGCCGATGTGAATATGCGCTTCGTGTGGCACACCGAATAAATTGTGATTGTTGCCCATCACTTCCTGATACGCGCCGACGAGTAGCATCGCCAAATAATAAGGCTCGCCCTTGATCAACTTATGTAACTCCAAAACATGCTTGACATCGTGCAAGTCAACAAACTTTTCGACAATGCCATCTGAATCACAAGTTATATCACATAGCGTAGCATATTCTGTCGGTTTTTTGTTAAGTCTATGTATTGGAACAATTGGGAATAATTGCTCAAGTGCCCAATTGTCCGGCATCGAACGAAATACACTAAAATTTGCCAGATATTTGGTCGAAAGAAGTTTGCGGAGTTCGTCAAATTCCTCGGAAACATATTTTTTCTGCTGGGCGTATTCGTCGGCTTTTTCGCAAACGTCCCAAAACAAAACTTCACCTTTGCCCTTGTCTTCGAGCGAGATCAAACCGAGATTGAACATCTGAAAAAGTTCTTCGCGGTGTTCGAGCGCGTCGTGGTAATACTCGCGGTGATTTTTGACGTTGATCGTTTCGCGCAAATCGTAAAGCTCTTTAACGACCTGCGTGTCGTTGATCTCAAGCGTGATCGGAGTGTTGATATCTTCGACAACAGTTTCAATTTCGTCTTGAATATTGGTGACCAAGATCGCATGATACGCCGAAAGATAACGTCCCGATTCCTGAATGATCGTCGGATGCGGAACATTTTCGTCGTCGCAGACCATTTTAATGACATAAACCACATCATTGGCAAACTCGCGGGCGTTGTAATTAGCCGAAGATTCAAAAGCCGTTTTCGAGCCGTCGTAATCAACTGCCATACCGCCGCCGACATCCAGATATTGAATCGGAATATTCATCTTGCGGATTTTTGCATATGTGCGCGCCGCTTCCTTCATCGCGTTTTTGATGCGTTTGATGTCGGTCAGTTGCGAACCGATATGAAAATGCAAAAGTGTCAGCATCTCGGTTTTTCCGGCTTCCTGCAAACGGCGGACAACTTCTAAAATTTCTGTTGTCGTTAAACCGAATTTTGCCGCTTCACCGCCCGATTTTTCCCATTTGCCGGAGCCTTTTGAATAAAGTTTGACGCGCACGCCGATCATCGGAAGTTTTGCGCCGGGTTTTTCGGTTGTCAGTTCTTCGGCAAGTTTTAGTGTGTGGTCGAGTTCGCTCAGTTTTTCGATCACGATGACCACATTTTTTCCTGCCTGAGCGCCTGTGAAAGCGAGTTCGATAAATTCTTTGTCCTTAAAGCCGTTCAGCACCAGCAAACTGTCATTGGCTTGGTCCATTGCCAAAGCCGCGTAAAGTTCGGCTTTCGAACCGGCTTCCAAACCGAAATTGTAACGCGAACCTTCGCGCAGATATTCTTCGATGACCGCCCGGTTCTGATTGACCTTCATCGGAAACACGCACATATGGCTGCCGTCATATTCAAATTCTTTGATTGATTTGCGGAAAGCGGTTTGAAGTTTGCGGATCTGTCCGACAAGGAGTTGCGGAAAACGAAGCAGAATCGGCGGATTGATTCCGCGTTTCTTTAAGTCTTCGATAATTTCTTTGACATCCGCCGAGTTGTTATCGTTTTCTGAGGCGCGAACAATTAAATTGCCTTTGCGATTAACTCCAAAATAGCCTGCGCCCCAGTTGTCAATTCCGTATGTTTCAATTGTCTGTTCGATAACTGCACTCAATTTGTTTTTCTCCGAAAAAAGTTTTGCCCAGAATGTCTGAGCAAATAAGCAGGTCAGCATATATTTTGCGACATAATGACTTTGCGGAAACACGCTACGCTCGTAAGTGTGTAATTCGCCCTTACGAGCGTAGCGGGCTTGCGGCATTATGTCACGAAACTTATTCATCCCTGCTTATGATAAAAATTTATAGCCTATAAAAAATTTAACAAAAAACAAAACCCATAACAACAACTATTTTTCGCGATGGGAAATAATAGCTGAGGTAGCGGGAAAAATCCGGCTAAAATTTGTGGCATAATCATTGCACTTTCATTATGTCAGCAAGTTTTTTTTCTTTTCTTGTTTCGACATAAAATTAAGAGAACATTAAGTTTATAAAAAAACAGAGTAAATTGGCGCAGGCAAAATTGTCGAAACTTGTCAAAAGTGATGTGACAGAAATTGTCAGGTTTGTGGGTTTTACATACTTTATCAGTGAGGTGAAAAAATGAAAAAAAATACTCAGAGCGGGTTTTCGTTGCTCGAACTACTTTTGGTCGTTACTATCATAGGGGTTGTTGCGGCTATCGGAGTGCCAAATTTTCAAAAAGGACTCAGAGCGGCTGATAATGGCGCGGCTTTTGCACAAATGAGAGTTATTTCAACAGCTCAAGTCAGCTATTTTTCGCAAAACGGTAGATTTGCACGATTAAATGAAATAAATGCAATCCAGTCAGGCGGTTTGGGGTCGCAGTCGGGATCAAGCCTGACCAAAAGCAGATTTGTTTATGAAATGAGTCCTTTAATTCCGACAGATGCCGAACTTAAAGACGGTTACACGATTATTGCCACCACAGTTGACCCGGCACCGTTTATTTTAAGAGTAACTCAGACCGGCGAGATTGTTCAAATCACGCCTTAAATTCTCTGTAAATGAAATTTTCTGATGAATTCCGGATTTCAAATTTCAAATCAAGCCCGAAAAATATTGTCGGAAAAAGTAATTTATCAGAAAATTTTAAAAACACAGTATAAAATGTTACAATCAAATCTCCCAAGCCTTCCACAACTAAAAAATCAGCACGCATTTTTTTCATTCCGCATTAAAAAATTGAAATATTACATTCCAATCTACTAAAATGAACATTTTTGAAGACTTAATTGAAGAGTTGAAAGAAGAGAATCTGCTTGAAGAAACGGTAATTGAAGTCCACAACGAAAAAAAAAGGATTGCCGATCTTCAAGAAGAATACAACAACGCAAAAAATTCTCATTTGAGAACAGCCTCCGATATTAATTTTTCTCAGCCAACTGGCGGAACTATTATGAACACCGCACCTGTCGAAGTTGACTTGGAACAAAGCGGTTTTTCGGCTGACGAAGAAATCTATGCGGCGCACGAGGTCGAAGAACCAAGCACAATCGGTGTGCTTGCCAATGAAGAACCAAGCACACCGATTGTGCTTGCCAATACGGATTTATTCACGGCAGATTCAGATGTGGAACCTGTTTTCACAACTGAAACTGTTTCCAAAGAAGTTAAGATTCACCCCAAAGTTGAAAAAATAAAGATTGTCGGCAGCGAAAAAGCATATTTTCGCAAACGCGCGATTGATGAGGTCAATGGTTTGCAAGTGGTTGAGCATGTGCTTTCAGGTGTTGAAAGCGAGCAGATGAAGTCCATTCCGAAGCCTTACGATGATCTGCCCGTGAAATTGGCTTTACACGAGTTCCTGCAAGATGAAAACAAGACAAATTCGACCGAACACGCGCACGCGGAGTTTCGGCTGATGCAGGAAACCGAAAACTGGTATTCCGCACTATCGCACCGCGACAAACATATCACGGTTGCCCATCTGCGCCGCTATTGCGAAACTTCACGACCGGCATTAAGCTCACAGGCACTGGTTGCTTTGGCGCGGTTTTATCGAAACTCGCCTTTTTCAGAATCGGTTCGGAGTAAATTCGACCTCGTTTTGACGCGGCTTTTTAGTAAAGAAATCGAATTTGAAAAAAGGGAATTGCTACTCAATCATGATGAAATGATTCTGCAGATCAAAGAACTCTATTCAGATTGGTCCAGTATTCAACTTTATTCGGTTAACGAGGAAGATTCGGAAATTCTTATTTCAGTGATAAAATTTGAGGATTTTATCACTGAAGCCGAATCTACAAAAAGTTTTGAAGAATTGATCAATAGTGACTTCTTCAACCGTTTACGTTCATTCAAACAAAATTGTCACGAAAATTTCTTTGCTCCAATGGTGACAGCAGGCGGCATTGAATCGAATGTCAGGATCGGCAACCACTATATAGATCTGCTGCAAAAAGAAAAGGAAAATTCAAACGTCGCAAAGCTTGAGGAAAAATACGGGTTTTTACACGATCAGGCCATTTCGTATGTAACCGGAAAAACCTTTGAATTGCTTGAATTGCTTAAAGAGAGAAGTGAATCAGGCGATCACGGACCGACTGAAATCATTGAAGTATCTGCCAAAGAGCAGGAAAAAACCCGAGTCGCTATTAAGAAAAAGCCGCGAAATAAATTATATTCCGTTAATAAATGGCTTTTGGCAGCAACTATTTTGACGTTGGTTGTCTGTTTTGGAATCTATTTTTGGGCGGAATTTCAAACCAAGGAAGTGACAAAAACTTCGCCTGACGTTATCAAAGTCAATCTGGAAAATTCCATGATGAAGGATTATATTCAAACTGCCCGCATCAATGATGAAACCTTTTTTGGCATAACTTTAGACACTTGGGAAAATATGAATGGTGAGAAAAAGCAAGAATTTCTAAAGAAAATTCTCGAAGCCGGGTCTGAAAAAGGATTTAAGAAAGTGCATCTGATAAATCAAAACGGTAAGTCTGTCGGATATGCTTCGGTCGAGAAGGTGGAAATTTATAACCAATAACTTTTTGCCGAAGTTAGAAAATAATATAACTCAATATTATTGAAAACTCACATTTTGAAGTTGACATTAGGGTAGTGTAAAATCCTTACTGTAATTTGCGTGTAAATAAGTGCAATCTTCCCCGACAAATCTAATTTACAAACGAATTTAGGAGACTTAATGAACGCTAAAAATATATTGACTTACGCCGCCGATCAAGATGCGCGGTTTGTATCGGTGCGCTTCACGGACTTAATCGGTTCGTGGCATCACTTAACTTTTCCAATTG
>JANPDZ010000943.1:0-5610 GCA_031431735.1 Acidobacteriota bacterium
ATAGGAATATGACCTAGTATTAGGGCAATTTAAGCTATTTTACAGAGTTTATGGGTGAACCTGAAATTGCTAAGTCTTTTTTTTTCAACAAAGCGTTTTTTCAAGTATCCAAGCTTTCTTAAAATTACAAGATGTGAGTAATTAAGAAAAAGCCTGCTTAGAAATGAGCGGGCTTTTTTCGTTTATAAAATAGTATCTAAATATATGCCCAAAGATGGACATTTTCTTTAGTCAACACTTCATCGAAACTGCCTTTGAAATCTAACTTCAACTTCATTGGTCTGATGTATCTCGGTATCTGTAATCGCCATACTCTGACGATATTGCGCACATCTTTAAGATTCGCGGACAGTTTGGTTTTTACCGTCCAACCAATCGGATGTTGGTAATAGAGAAAGATTACAAGTTTATGAGGCGCATTGTCAAGGTAGTGCGCATGGTGATGTTTGCACAATGAAAATCTGGATAAAACAACCTATTTGTCAATATTTGGTAAGAGCTTGAATGAATGTTTATAAAATACTTGGACAACATTTTCACCAAAAGCTATAATCAAAGTTGGCAAAACTTGTCTCAAGTCCAATGAATTTCGATCGATTCTTTAAATTTTTATCTTACGCCGTAGTCTTTTGCGGGTTTCTGACGCTTTGGGTTTCGGGAAGTTTTGGATTCATTAGTACCTTTCTTTTTATTTCGGCGATGCTTGGTGCTTGGTTTTTTGAAAAAACGCGTTGGCAGATTTCCGAACGATGGGGAACGGCTTTGATTTTTGTGCTCGTTCCGCTTTTTTATGTCGGTTGGAAATATCAGCTACTTGGATTTTCATCAAATGATACGGTCGTTGCAGGAATTTTGGCGCGATTGATCTTAGTGCTTTCAGTGATTAAACTTTTTCAGAAAAAAGCGGACAGAGATTGGCTTTTTCTTTATCTGATGGCATTTTTTGAGGTTTTGCTGGCGGCGGCTTTGAGTATTAGCCCGCTTTATATGGGGGCACTGATTTTATATCTTTTTGTGTCGGTAATGGCAATTATCGCGTTTGAAATCAGAAAGTCTTCGCGGATTGTTGAAGATAGTGCTGATAAAAAAAGTCTCGAAACCAGCGAATTTCTAAATCAAACGCCTTTCGGAAAACTTCCGATGACGGCGATAGTTTTGCTTATTTTGATCATTGGTTTTGCGACGCCGATGTTTTTTATGCTGCCGCGTGTCGGCGGCGCGGGTTTTGGCGCAAACCAGGGCGGCGTGACCGGATTAACCGGATTTTCAAACACGGTCAAACTTGGTGAGATCGGCAGAATTCAGCAAAGCGATGAGGTCGTCATGCGTGTTCGTGTCGAAGGCGATGATAAAAATGCTTTAGGGGGAATCCGTTGGCGCGGCGTGGCTTTAGACACATTTGATAATAAGAGCTGGAGCAAATCAAAAATTTCTTCGCAAACGCCTGTTATCAAAACCGAAAATGATGTTTTTAAGGTTGATTTTTCAATGGGGAAAAGAGATTTGACGGTACAGACTGTTTATCTCGAACCGCTTGATACATCAGTTTTATTCGCGCTTTCGCGTCCCGTCGCGATTCAAGGCAATTTTCCTGTTTTGAAAATAGATTCATACGGTGGAATCACTTCCGTGCGTAGTAATTTTGAGCGCGCCAGTTATAAAGTTTGGTCAGACCGATGGTTGCCGAGCGTTGAAGCATTAAAAAAAGACAATTCGGTCTATCAGGCAGAGGATGCAAATTATTTACAGATTCCGGTCATATTCGACCCGCGAATCTCCGATCTCGCTTCGCAAATCACCCAAGGCAAATCCAATCGCTACGATAAAGCGCGGGTCATCGAACAATATCTGCAAACACAACTCGGTTATACTTTGGAGCAAAAAGCATCGGGCGAAGAACCTTTAGCGGATTTTTTGTTTAATGTCCGTGAAGGTCATTGCGAATATTTCGCGACCGCGATGGTTATGATGCTGCGCACACAAGGCATCGCGGCGCGGATTGTCAACGGTTTTCAGCACGGCGAATACAATGAGACGGCGGATGTCTTCGTTGTCAAACAAAAAGACGCTCATTCGTGGGTCGAGGTTTATTTCCCGAAGGAAAAAGCGTGGATCACGTTTGATCCGACACCTTTTGCCGGACAAAATCTATCCGCGAATTCGTCGGGAATGTTCGGATTTTTCGGCAAATATCTCGATGCTCTGGAAACTTTTTGGATCCAGTATTTTGTTTCTTTTGACGATCAGGAACAGCAATCGCTTTTCCGCTCAATGAAAAATGGTTTTGTTGATTATCAGGCGAAATTGACCGATTGGTTAAATAGATATCAGGACAAAATTCAGGATTGGTGGACAGAGGCGCGCGGCGATCGCGGTTTTCAGGCGAGCGCGTGGGCAATTGCTTATGGCGCGCTTTATTTGATTGCAATCATTACGGGATTTTTTATTCTCCAATGGCTTTATCGAAAACTTAAGAAGCTTGAACTGTGGCGAAAATTCGTTGATTGGTGGAAACGCAAAAAACAAAAATCAATCGTCGAGTTTTACGAACGAATGCAAAGAGTTTTGGCAACCAAAGGTTTTCAAAGAGAGGCGCATCAAACGCCTTTGGAATTTGCCTTTGCGCTTCGTATGCCCGAAGCCGTTTCGATCACCGAAAAATATCATCGGGTGCGTTTCGGCGATAAGAATTTATCAACCGTCGAAGCGCAGGAAATTGAACTTTGGCTCGAAAGTTTAGAGAAAAAGGATTCAAAATCTTGATTTAATAAGGATCTTGTAAAAAAAGCCTGCGCCATCTGATAATTATCAGATGGCGCAGGCTTTTTTTACAAGATCCTTATTAAATCAAGATTTTGAATCCTTTTTCTCTAAACTTTCGAGCCAAAGTTCAATTTCCTGCGCTTCGACGGTTGATAAATTCTTATCGCCGAAACGCACCCGATGATATTTTTCGGTGATCGAAACGGCTTCGGGCATACGAAGCGCAAAGGCAAATTCCAAAGGCGTTTGATGCGCCTCTCTTTGAAAACCTTTGGTTGCCAAAACTCTTTGCATTCGTTCGTAAAACTCGACGATTGATTTTTGTTTTTTGCGTTTCCACCAATCAACGAATTTTCGCCACAGTTCAAGCTTCTTAAGTTTTCGATAAAGCCATTGGAGAATAAAAAATCCCGTAATGATTGCAATCAAATAAAGCGCGCCATAAGCAATTGCCCACGCGCTCGCCTGAAAACCGCGATCGCCGCGCGCCTCTGTCCACCAATCCTGAATTTTGTCCTGATATCTATTTAACCAATCGGTCAATTTCGCCTGATAATCAACAAAACCATTTTTCATTGAGCGGAAAAGCGATTGCTGTTCCTGATCGTCAAAAGAAACAAAATACTGGATCCAAAAAGTTTCCAGAGCATCGAGATATTTGCCGAAAAATCCGAACATTCCCGACGAATTCGCGGATAGATTTTGTCCGGCAAAAGGTGTCGGATCAAACGTGATCCACGCTTTTTCCTTCGGGAAATAAACCTCGACCCACGAATGAGCGTCTTTTTGTTTGACAACGAAGACATCCGCCGTCTCATTGTATTCGCCGTGCTGAAAACCGTTGACAATCCGCGCCGCGATGCCTTGTGTGCGCAGCATCATAACCATCGCGGTCGCGAAATATTCGCAATGACCTTCACGGACATTAAACAAAAAATCCGCTAAAGGTTCTTCGCCCGATGCTTTTTGCTCCAAAGTATAACCGAGTTGTGTTTGCAGATATTGTTCGATGACCCGCGCTTTATCGTAGCGATTGGATTTGCCTTGGGTGATTTGCGAAGCGAGATCGGAGATTCGCGGGTCGAATATGACCGGAATCTGTAAATAATTTGCATCCTCTGCCTGATAGACCGAATTGTCTTTTTTTAATGCTTCAACGCTCGGCAACCATCGGTCTGACCAAACTTTATAACTGGCGCGCTCAAAATTACTACGCACGGAAGTGATTCCACCGTATGAATCTATTTTCAAAACAGGAAAATTGCCTTGAATCGCGACGGGACGCGAAAGCGCGAATAAAACTGATGTATCAAGCGGTTCGAGATAAACAGTCTGTACCGTCAAATCTCTTTTCCCCATTGAAAAATCAACCTTAAAAACATCATTTTCGGTTTTGATAACAGGCGTTTGCGAAGAAATTTTTGATTTGCTCCAGCTCTTATTATCAAATGTGTCTAAAGCCACGCCGCGCCAACGGATTCCCCCTAAAGCATTTTTATCATCGCCTTCGACACGAACACGCATGACGACCTCATCGCTTTGCTGAATTCTGCCGATCTCACCAAGTTTGACCGTGTTTGAAAATCCGGTTAATCCGGTCACGCCGCCCTGGTTTGCGCCAAAACCCGCGCCGCCGACACGCGGCAGCATAAAAAACATCGGCGTCGCAAAACCAATGATCAAAATAAGCAAAACTATCGCCGTCATCGGAAGTTTTCCGAAAGGCGTTTGATTTAGAAATTCGCTGGTTTCGAGACTTTTTTTATCAGCACTATCTTCAACAATCCGCGAAGACTTTCTGATTTCAAACGCGATAATTGCCATTACCGACACAAAAAGATATAAAATCAGTGCCCCCATATAAAGCGGGCTAATACTCAAAGCCGCCGCCAGCAAAACCTCAAAAAATGCCATCAGATAAAGAAAAAGCCAATCTCTGTCCGCTTTTTTCTGAAAAAGTTTAATCACTGAAAGCACTAAGATCAATCGCGCCAAAATTCCTGCAACGACCGTATCATTTGATGAAAATCCAAGTAGCTGATATTTCCAACCGACATAAAAAAGCGGAACGAGCACAAAAATCAAAGCCGTTCCCCATCGTTCGGAAATCTGCCAACGCGTTTTTTCAAAAAACCAAGCACCAAGCATCGCCGAAATAAAAAGAAAGGTACTAATGAATCCAAAACTTCCCGAAACCCAAAGCGTCAGAAACCCGCAAAAGACTACGGCGTAAGATAAAAATTTAAAGAATCGATCGAAATTCATTGGACTTGAGACAAGTTTTGCCAACTTTGATTATAGCTTTTGGTGAAAATGTTGTCCAAGTATTTTATAAACATTCATTCAAGCTCTTACCAAATATTGACAAATAGGTTGTTTTATCCAGATTTTCATTGTGCAAACATCACCATGCGCACTACCTTGACAATGCGCCTCATAAACTTGTAATCTTTCTCTATTACCAACATCCGATTGGTTGGACGGTAAAAACCAAACTGTCCGCGAATCTTAAAGATGTGCGCAATATCGTCAGAGTATGGCGATTACAGATACCGAGATACATCAGACCAATGAAGTTGAAGTTAGATTTCAAAGGCAGTTTCGATGAAGTGTTGACTAAAGAAAATGTCCATCTTTGGGCATATATTTAGATACTATTTTATAAACGAAAAAAGCCCGCTCATTTCTAAGCAGGCTTTTTCTTAATTACTCACATCTTGTAATTTTAAGAAAGCTTGGATACTTGAAAAAACGCTTTGTTGAAAAAAAAAGACTTAGCAATTTCAGGTTCACCCATAAACTCTGTAAAATAGCTTAAATTGCCCTAATACTAGGTCATATTCCTAT
>JANPDZ010000944.1:0-3598 GCA_031431735.1 Acidobacteriota bacterium
GAAAATTAAAAGAAAATGAAAATTACATCAACGGAGTTTATCAAAAGTGCGTTTGCCGAAGAACATTGGACGACTGACGGTTTGCCGGAAATTGCCTTTCTCGGGCGTTCAAACGTCGGAAAATCTTCGCTGATAAATTCCTTGTTGCAACGCAAAGGTTTGGCGCGAACATCAAACACCCCGGGCAGAACACAAAGCATTAACTTTTTTTTGATCAACGAATTATTTTATTTTGTTGATCTGCCGGGTTACGGTTACGCCAAAGTTTCCAAGGCGATGCGCAAAGATTGGGGAAAAATGGCCGAGGAGTATCTTGCCAAAAGAAGTGAACTTGTGTTATTCATACAATTAATAGATTCACGACACAAACCGACTGAGCTTGATTGCGCCTTGAGCGAATGGCTTTCGTATCATCAAAAACATACCCTTGTTGTCGCAACCAAAGCCGATAAATTGTCGAAAAATAAATTAACAAAGGCGATGAAAGACATCGAAACAGTTTTGCCGGACAGCAAAATAATATCTTATTCGGCTGAAACAGGACTGGGAAAAGAAGCTGTTTGGCGCGAGATTGAACAAGCCTTGAAAAGTGAAAAAGTGAAAAGGTGAAAAAGTGAAAAAGTTGGAATTTTCAGTCCAACAAATTTTATTACTTCTGCGCTATTTACCCCTTTACCCTTTTTCACTTTTTCACTTTTTCACTTTTTCACTTTTTAACTTGATTTTATGTGTTAAAGTTTGTAATAATTATACATTCCGAAAAACTCAAGGGTTTTTGCGACAGCGCGAGGGCTTAATTCATAGCACGACAACGGAACATTCCATATAATTTTCAACACGAGATTAGCATTTCAAACGTCAGGGGCACGCTTTTAAAGCCTTTTAAAAAGACTTTAGGGTCTTAAAAACTACAATAATCCCCGAAAAAACAAAAACGGAAGAGAGACATGGCAACCAAAACAACGAAACCGAAAGTAACCAAAAAGAGCAAACTGGAAGAAAACGGCTCAAACGGTAAATCGGAAGAACAAATAGAAACACCAGCAGAACCGGTAAAAGCGGAAGCTCCCAAAACGGAAGCTCCGAAACCTGAACAACAACATAAAAGAAGAGAAAACACACCGCCGGTGACAGCAACACTCGATTTGGCAAATCTAAAAGATATGTCAATTTCAGAGTTGACGCACGTCGCTAAGGAGATGGGTGTCGAAGGTGCATCGGGAATGCGTAAGCAGGAATTGATTTTCAAAGTCCTCGCCGCACAGACCGAAAAAAGCGGCTTGATCTTTTCGGAAGGCGTTCTCGAAACTTTACCTGACGGATTCGGCTTTCTTCGCGCACCGGAATACAATTATTTACCCGGTCCTGACGATATTTACGTCAGTCCGTCGCAGATCCGCAAGTTCGATTTGCGCACCGGCGATACGATTTCGGGACAGATTCGTCCGCCGAAGGAAGGCGAACGCTATTTCGCGCTGATCAAGGTCGAAGCGATCAACTTTGAAGCTCCCGAACAATCGCGTGAGAAGATCTTCTTTGACAATTTAACGCCGCTCTATCCGGACGAACAATTGCGGATGGAAACGACGACCGATAATATTTCGGCGCGCGTCATTGATCTGGTCACGCCGATCGGTAAAGGACAACGCGCACTGATCGTCGCACCTCCGCGCACCGGTAAAACGATGCTCCTGCAGACGATCGCCAATTCGGTCACGGAAAATCATCCCGAAGTAACGCTGATTGTTCTGTTGATTGACGAACGACCGGAAGAAGTTACCGATATGCAGCGTTCGGTCAAAGGTGAAGTTATCTCGTCAACCTTTGACGAACCGCCGACGCGGCACGTGCAAGTTGCCGATATGGTCATCGAAAAAGCTAAACGCCTCGTCGAACATAAACGCGATGTCGTGATTCTGCTCGATTCGATCACACGTCTTGCGAGAGCGCATAACGCGGTCGTTCCGCCATCAGGAAAGATTCTTTCCGGCGGTATTGATTCAAACGCACTGCAACGCCCGAAACGATTTTTCGGCGCGGCACGCAACATTGAAGAAGGCGGCAGCCTGACAATTATTGCAACCGCTTTGATTGATACGGGTTCAAGAATGGATGACGTGATCTTTGAAGAATTCAAGGGAACGGGTAACTCGGAAATCCACTTAGACCGAAGACTGTCAGACAAGCGGCTCTTCCCGTCAATTGATCTGCAACGTTCAGGAACGCGTAAAGAAGAACTTCTGATTAACAAGGAAGATCTGAGCAGAATCTGGGTGATGCGCCGAGTGCTAAATCCGCTCTCGCCCGTCGAACAAATGGAAGTTGTGTTGGAAAGATTGTCCAAAACAAAAGCCAACTCCGAATTCCTCGCTTCGATGCAGAGCTGATTTTGATGTAAGCAATCCAGAAAAGAGCAGTGGGATTTATTCATAATCTCACTGCTCTTTTCTATTTTTTACTATGGAGTTGCCGCCCAGTAATGTCTTTCATTATCTCTCATAGCGGTTTATCTCCTTTAAATTTACGTTTTTAGTTTGTGAATGTTGGGCAATCACCTGTGAATCAGGGGCGTTCACTTGTGAATCTTGGAAGGTAAGCAGGAAATCTTCGGAGTTCGCTTGCGAATCGTGGAAGATAAGCTGTGAATCTTCGGCATTCAGTTGTGAATGTCAGTCGTTCACCTGTGAATGTGCGTCATTCACTTGTGAATCTTCGCCGTCGAGTTGTAAATTCTTGCCGTTCACCTGTAAATGTTTGGCGTTCACTTGTAAATGTTCGACGTTCACTTGCAAATGTTCGACGTTCACTTGTGAATGCGTGGCGTTCACCTGTAAATACACGGCTTTCACTTGTCTGTCAGCGAAATTCAAAAAAAAATTTAATATATTTCCGCAAAAATTGCAAGAGTTTTTTTTGTTAGCCGGGTAATGCGTCACTGAATAGTTACTATCACAGAAAACGAGAACGTAAAGACTGGAGCGCGAGCATCCTTGCTTGCCATGAGCGCAGGGCGCGAAAATAGCTTTTGTAAGCCTCAAACGGTCGAATTTAACAAGGCTTTTTCGCGTTGAAGCAACGCTCATGGCAAGCAAGGATGCTTGCGCTCCAGTCATTAAGCCTTAGTTTTCTTTGAAAATAACTTTTTCTTGAGGCATTACAAAAAAAATATAAATTTTCTTGATTTAATAATTTTTTGATGTTATATTTCATAATGTTGAAAATTGAAACGCCGAAGCCGTTTTTCGATTAGCGGCACGGGGGAACCAAAGTTAGGCAATTTATTTGTCAAACACGGGGCGAAGCGTTCATGTAGAACGCGGGGATACTTCTTCTTTCCTAGCCCGACAGCTAACCTCGTAGGTGTGGTGAAGAAGCTACGGAAAAGTTTTACCTGTTAAGGGTGCGAATTTCATGTGCTCTGTACCTTAGTGATTTTTTCAACAAATCAAACAGACGTCCGGTCTTCTCAAAGAGAAAAAGTTCCGCTATTGCAGCGGAACTTTTTGTTTGTTAGGCATTATTGGAAATGACAATTTGAATAGAATTCTTTCGATTCCTGTCGCTGAAAGCGACAAATTTAATAGCGGCGGGTAAAATG
>JANPDZ010000945.1:0-8672 GCA_031431735.1 Acidobacteriota bacterium
TTAGCACGTGGTCAGATTCAAACAATTTTGATTAAGGGCGTTTTAACGTCCTTTTTCTTGGCTTAAGCCCAAAGAATAAGCACGTTAAAACGCGCTATTTTATTCATTCTCGACGCAGACCGCGCCGTGAACGGACGCGGCTAAGTGCCGCGAAACGCGGAAAGCCTGTTCAAACAGGCTGAAAATCAAAAAATTCAAAGATTCGACTAAATCCATTTTATTTAGGAAAGATGTCTATTGCATAATTTCTAAAGGAAACGCGTATAAATTGAATTTTACAAAAATTTACGGTAAAACGTCGGCAGGCATTGTAACTTCAATGTTACCATCGGAAACATTCGTTCCGCCATTTTGCGTCAATGCTCCGGGTTCACGAAAACCACCTGTAAACGAAGCTAAGATGTTTTCGTTAAAGATATTATGGAGCGAATCTGCGCTAATCGCAATCGCATAATTAAAACGCGAAATTTGATTATTATAGATATTATCGCCACGCGGTCCCGAGGTGCCGGCGTTGGGGGCTGGATTGTAGCAAATTCCCAACAAATTATTTGCCGGGTTTCCGCCGCCGACAATCAAATTTTCAAAGATTCGATTTCCCGCCGAATTGCCGCCGCGAACAAATATACCGAGATTAACTGATGAAATATTGTTTCGACTGATAAAAGCCGAACGGCTGTTGACAATTTGCACGCCGACTTCAGTCGGACCGTTATTCGGCGCTAATCCGCCGCCGACAATCTGCAACGATTCGACATTGACATTGGTTGAATTCGCAATCATCACGTTTGAATTAAATCCGCTGACTTTACCGTTCCTGACCGAAACACCGCTGACGCCGTTGATAAAAATTCCGCGTCCGGTTCCCGAATCTGCCGTCGTTACCGAATTGCCGTTTAAATTCAACGCTACATTTGAAGCCGTGATAATGATTCCGTCGCCGTTTCTGACCGAAACATCGTCGGAAAGCCGATAATTTCCCGAACGATTGATCTCGATTGTCCGGTGACGGTTACTAGAAGACGATTCAATCCGAATCTCTTTTTCATCCTGTGCCAAAGCCGTTTGCATAAAACCGACGGCGAACATTGTGATTGCAAAAATTTGAACTAATGTTTTAAACATTTTTCTACTCCTTTATTGTTTGTTATATTTTGAAAAAAGACAGACTTATCCCACCTAAAACCTGTGGTTTCAGCAATAACAACCCAATTTGTAACTTGCTTTTGATAGTCTGTCCATTTACAAGATACCTGTTTATGTTTGATTTATTCCCAATGGAAAATTTTATTTTCGGGAATAAATTCTCTCGATCAGAGCATCTTTCGAGTGTCAGACAGACAAATTTAAATATTTCAGGAGTAAAAAAATGAATATCAAAAACTTTTTAGCATTAGCAGTTTTTGTTGCCGTTATCGGTGTCTTATCAACATTTAACGTTTCCGCGCAGGAAATGATGAAAAAGCCCGAAACGGAAAAACCGATTGTCGCGATCATCAAAGCCGATTGGTGTCCGTATTGCAAGCGAATCGAACCCGTAATTTCGAATTTGATAAATGAATACGGAGAAAAATTAACCTTCATCGAGTTTGATGTAACCGACGAAGCCGCCATCAAAGCATCAATGAAAAAAGCTGAAGCGCTCGGCTTGAGCGATTTTTTTAAAGAATTTAAACGCAAAACTTCCGCCGTCGCGGTTTTGAAAAACAAAGAGATCCTTTACAAAACCTTCAACAACGGAAAAAAAGAAGATTACATCAAAGAATTTGAAAAAGCATTAAAGTAATTGATTTTAATCTTATTTTGGGAAAGAGTTTCGTTTTTTTTGACCGAAACTCTTTTTTCTTTGCATTCTTTTTCTCATTTTTAAAAAAAACGGTTATAATTTCCGAGATAAAATCTTTTTCGGACGTTCAAAAAAAAATGCTTTTAGTAAATGAAATTCTTCATAATCGCTATCGAATTCTGAAACAACTCGGACACGGCGGAATGGGTGCGGTTTATGAAGCGCACGACAGCGTCTTCGACACGACTTGCGCGTTGAAGGAAATAATCATCGCAACCAATTCTCAAAATCCCAAACAGCAGGAATTACTGCTCCGCGCATTTGAGCGCGAAGCCAAACTTCTCGCCAAGATCAAACACGAAGCCGTGCCGCACGTCCGCGATTATTTTACCGATACGAATCGCCAGTTTCTGGTTATGGAACTCGTTGAGGGAAAAGATCTCGGCGGGCTTCTCGAAGAACGTCAATCGCCATTCCCGCTCGAAGATTGTTTGCGCTGGATGGATCAATTACTTGACGGACTCGATTATCTCCACACGCAGAATCCGCCGATCTATCACCGCGATCTGAAACCGCAAAATCTGAAGATCACGCCGCGCGGCAAAATTAAACTGCTCGATTTCGGGATCGCCAAAGGCGGTACCGAAGCACCGAATTCGACGACCATCAACAATCAAACTTTTGTTGCCGCAACGCTCAATTATTCGCCGATCGAACAGATCTTCCGCGTTCTTGATCCGGTTTTCCGCGAAGTTTTGACACAGAGATTTGAAGAACGAATTCAAGCCGTACTGCTGCAAAATGCCGATGCGCGCAGCGACCTTTATGCTTTGGGCGCGACCTTTTATCATCTTCTGACCGGTGTTTTGCCGATTGATTCGCTGAAAAGAACGCTCGAAGTCTGGTCAAACAAGTCCGATCCGCTTGCCAATCCGATTTCTTTGAATAATCGGATTCCGCCCGAAATATCGAATCTTTTGCTCAAAGCAATGGACGTTGATTACGACAAACGATTTGTTTCGGCACTCGAAATGCAGCAGACTTTGCATGAGGCAATTGCCGGCATCAAGGTGCGCGAAGCCAATCAAATGGAAAACACGCTCGAGCTTTCAAGTAAAAATTCTTGGGCAATTGAACAAGAACGCCAGCGTTTGATTGAAGCGCAAAGACAACAGCAAACGCGACTCGGCGGTGAACAAACATTTCAAGATGCGGCGACACAACAAATTCCCGCCGAAAAACTAAATCTGAACCCGCCGCCGATTTCCGAACAAACAATTCAAGGCAGCGGCTATCAGCAGAATTTCGGACAAATGACCGGCGGTGCTGCGGCTGCGGCTCCGCCAACACCGAACAGTCCGTATAATACGGGCGGGCAGCCGCCTCCGAACAGTCAATTTAATACGGGCGGGCAGCCGTATAATACCGGCGGCAATCAATATCAAACGGGCAGCCCCCAGCAACCGACCGAAATGGCTAATTTCGCAGGAATTTCGACCGGCGGTTCGGGCGTTCCGCCACCGAATTTTCCGACTAATCCCGTTTCGACCGGCGGCGCGATGAATTCAAACAATCCGCTTCAGCCAAATCCGGGTTATGTACAAAATTATGCTGTTCAACCGCCAAAGAAATCCCGCAAGATTTTGTGGATCTTGCCTATTTTTCTTTTGCTGTTTTTAGTTGCGGCGGGCGCGGGCGGCGGTTTTTATTTATGGTATCAGGCAAATAACGGCACGACCGATAATGTCACGCCGACACCTTCGCCGACTTCGACGGTTTCAGCAACCCAAACGCCGGGTTCAACAACCCAAACGCCGACATCAACTCCGTCAGTTTCGCCGACTGACAACATCGGCAAAGGGGAAACTCCGAAACCGTCGGCTCAACCGACCACGACCAAACCCGTGATATCAACAACGCCACCGCCGACCAAAATACCGCCGCCCGTCAAGACGCAAAAACCGAAACCGGGACCAGGCAAGAAAAATTCGGACTGCATTTTTACAGGCGATTGCTAAAATTGTCGGCATCCGTAATGACAAAATTTACATCCTAACCGCAAGATTTTTTCTTGATAAAAATTATCTTGCGGATTATGATAGTGAATATTAACACCCAATAAAAGATTTGTTTTGAACAAAGTGAGAATTTATTAGAAAATTTATTCAAGAATTTATAAGACCCGAGTCTATTTTTTGAGGAATGTATATGAAAAGAAAACTACCAGTAATTTTTTTGACGGGCCTGATATTGTTCAGCTTTTGGCAATTGACGGTGAATGTTTCCGCGCAATCGGAATTGACGTTGGCAATGGTTCTCACAGGTTTGCAGACCAAAGGCAAAACGCTGGAAACCAGTACGTTAGCAAAACGCAATATCTATATCACTAAAAGAGTTGAAACATACGGAGTAACTTTCCGGCTGACGCCCGAAATTGAAAAAGAACTCCGCATTGCCGGCGCAACCACCGCGCTGATCAACGCTATCCGCAACAATGGTCCGTATGTCGCTCCAACCGTGACACCAACGACCAATGCTAAACCAAGCGCGCTCTTTAAAGATCTTTGGATTGACTATGGAGTCACCGAAGGCGGCCAACTCGGAATGCGGATCCACGTTAAATTTACCGTTTACAAAATGAAAAATCTCCCTTCATATCTCGCCCTTTATTTTCTCGATGAAGACGGTACCACGCTGAAAGATAAGAACGATAAATTTACCAGTTCTTCAGGAGATGTTGCCGTTTATAAAGAATTGAGCGTCCCCTATGACCCCGGAGAATATAACGATTTGACGGTTTTTATGCCGTATTCCGAATTGGATCTGTCGGATGGTAACTGGGATTTGAAGATGGACGTTAAGATAATTTACAAAGCCGGCGGTTTGATTTCACAATTAACGACCAAAGACTTTAATTACAAAAAGGGCGATACAGTTGACAGAGAAACTGATTCGGTAACTGCCAAAGTAATCCGGGTTTGGGCTGATTACAATATCAAGGAAGGCGGAGTGCTCGGAATGCGCGTTCACGTCAATTTTGAAGTTACCGGACTCAAAGGCGTTGACTCGCTGGTGACTGGCCGCATACAAAAACCAAACGGAGATTTTCTGTTGAATTCGACCAGTGACTATTCTAATGATGCCGGTCAATTTCTAACCAGTTTCAGTATGAAACCGGGATTTGATACCACGGTCTATGCCGATGCCGATCTGTTTGTGCCCTACAACGAGATCAAGATCTCAAAAGGTGTCTGGAACTTAAAAGTTGATATTGACCTCAATTATGCAGATGGCGACGTTATTCAACATCTTGCATTCCACGAGTTTAAATTTACACAACCCTAAATAGTAAAGCTGACCGATCTCAAAAAAAGGCAGAAGTTTCAATGCGAATGAAACTTCTGCCTTTTTTCCATTAAAAACAAAACATCCGTGTTATAAAAAGTGTTTAAAATTTTACAACAAAGTTCTTCCATTCTTCACAGACAATCGTTATAATATAACTCGGCAAATTAATTCACAGATTTGCTATTCCCCAAATATGCTTACAATAAATCAAAATCTACAACAAGAACGCTATAGCATTGTCAATCAGCTCGGACAAAATGGAATCGGTCTGGATTATGAAGCGTTCGACAATGTTCTCAACACAAATGTTCTGCTCAAAGAGATCCCCGAGAATTTAGAAAAGGTTACAACTCCGGCGCAGCTTGAAGTCCGCAAAGCGATGTTTGCCGGAAAGGCGAAACTCCTGACCGGGATAAAGCACGAATCGCTGTTGTCTGTTAAGGACTTTTTCTCGGAAATTGACCGGCATTATTTAGTCGCGGAATTTATTGACGGAAACACTCTGGGCGATCTGATTGAAATTAAAAAAAGTTCGTTTCCGCTCGCCGATATTTTAAGTTGGGCAGACCATCTTCTTGATGCGCTCAATTATCTGCACACGCTGCATCCGCCGATTATTCATCACGAGGTAAAACCTCAGAATATCCGTTTATTGCCAAACGGCAAGGTCAAATTGCTTGCTTTCAATGTCGTCAAAATCACTGACGAGCAATTAAATGCGTCGAATTCCGATCAAACTTTTGATGCTGCCGTATTTCCTTATTTGCCGCTTGTACAAATTTGGAGCGGTCTCGATACGGCATCGCAAAAAGTCATTCTAACCAATTACGACGAGAAATCGGAAAGAATTTTAGAACAATCAATTGATATGCGAAGCGATCTTTACGCGCTCGGCGCGACGCTATATCATCTTTTGACAGCGCGAATTCCGGCTGATGCGCTGACGCGTTCGATTGAAATTCTGGAAGGCAACGCGGATCCTTTGCAGTCGCCGAGCGAGATCAATTCGTCCGTGCCGAATGAAATTTCCAATGTTTTGATGAAAGCTCTCGAAATCAAACGCGAAAATCGGTTTAGTTCGGCAGTCATTATGCGTCAGGTTTTGCGGACCGCGCACGCGCGTTTCAAAGAACGCGAAGCAATGCCGGTCAGACCGGAAGACGATGCCGTTCTGGAAATTCCGGTCGCCGAAGCAAACCCGTTTGCGCCGAGAGTGCCGCAGGTCACGCCTAAACCTCCCGAGATCGAATCAGAACAGGCGCGGCAATTGGAATTGATCAAACAACAATTACGCCAGGCCGAAGCGCGACGGTTAGAAGCTGAGCAACGCGCCGCCGCCGCTGAAAAACGCCTTCTCAAAGCGGAAGAAAAATACATTGCCGGCGAATCCATATCGACTAAAGCCGAAGTTGTTAATACATTTGCGCCAATCGGGCAAGCCGAAAATTTGCCTGCGGCAAAAGTTGAAGCTGCGGTAAAAGATTATCAACCCAACGAGTTTTCGAGTTTATTTGCCGAACCGCAAAAAGAAAGCAATGTTTTCAAAAAGGTCGCGGCGGCAGTTGTCCTGATAGTTTTGGGCGGCGCAAGTTTCGGTATCTGGACTTTTATGCAGCCCCATCAGACGGTGTCTTCGAGTACCACAGTGACTTCCGCGCCGGTAGCCGAAGCAACGGCTGCCGCACCGACGGTTGAAACTGTGCCTTCTGTGTCAAGTTATCAAACGACTTCCGACACAACCACCACAACGCCGCCGGCTTCTTCGTCAAACGAAGCTACAAATCCTTCTTCCAATCCGGCGACAGTTAAGCCCAAAATCACCGTGATGCCGACTCCGGTGCAAGCCAAGAAACCGGCGGCGACTCCGGTGAAAACGGCGGAAACGCAAAAGAAAGTAACGCTTGACGATTTACTTAAAGACAATTAGGCGAAATGAAGGACTTCCACGCCTTAAGTTTTACCTAAAAAATTTTCTAACTGAATAGGACTTTGGACTTTGGTTTTTGGTTTTTGGTTTTTGGTTTTTATTCAAATCAAACCCGATCGAATCAAGACTCTGAACAATTAGTGCTTTGGTGAGAAATTGATCGCCAATCTGAAATTTCTTTCAAAAGCCAAAGACCAAAAACCTAAACAATTACAAATTAAGATAATTTATCGAGTATTAAGGAACCAAAATATGAATCCCGCAACCCTGCCCCGAACAAAATCGAACCGTTTGAAATTTTTCTCGTTTTTTCTGCTGACACCGCTTTTTCTTTCGCTGACGCTTTTTTCGCAAATCGGAATGGCGCAGCAAACGCAACTCTCTCTGGTTGATATTGTCGCCGTTCTGCGTTCAAAAAAAGTGCCGATCGCCGAAAGAAATCAGTTGTTAACAGAAGGCGTCCGCCAGCGCGGAATCACCTTTGCGATCAATTCCGATCTCGAAAAAGAGCTTCGCAACGCAGGCGCGAACGATGCTCTCATGGCGGCGATTCGCGAAAAAAGTCCGGTCATCAAAATCAGCGCGACGCCGCAGCCGAAAACAGAACCTTCGCCGGTAACTGTTTCGACTCTGAAACCGCCCGATTATACGTTTTATCAAAATCGTGCGAACTCAAGTTTCGTGATGGGCGAATATGAAGCGGCGATCACTGATTACAACAAGGCGATCGAACTCAATTCAAAAGAACCGACGATTTATTTCAGTCGTGCGCTGGCGCATTTCAATAATAAAAGTTTCAATCTGGCGATTGCCGATTTCGATAAAGTCGTCGAACTCGACCCGAAGGAAGCGATGGCGTATTTCAAACGCGGTGCGGCACTTGAGAAGGTCGGCAATTTCGAGAAAGCCCTCGGCGATTATCAAAAAACCGTCGAACTCGACACAGACAACGATCCCGCCAAAGCCGCTGTGCAAAGACTGCAAGCCGTTTTGCCGAAACCGATGCCGACCACGCCGACCAAGGAAGTTGTTCAAAACAAAGAAACCGTTCCGCAAAACAAAGAATCAAATCCGGCGATTCAAACCACCAATCCGAATGAGCCGACCAATTTCGGTGCATTAAATCGTTTTGCAACGAAATTGGCAATGCCCGTTTATCCGACGATTGAGCGGCAAAGAAACACGGAAGGTTTGGTGACGGTTGAAATAACCCTGGACGAAGAAGGAAAAGTGACCTCTGCCAAAGCAACTTCAGGTCCCAAATCTTTACGCCAATTCGCCGAAGAGGCGGTTCGCAAATCAAAATTCAAACCCGTCATTGTCGGCGATAAAGCCATCAAAGCGAACGGCTTTATAAACTTCAATTTCAAGGTAACTTAAAATTCGGCAAGGCCGAAAAACAGTAACCGATTGAATGGGGATTGTTTTTTTTTGAATTGAATATGTTTTGACTTGAGCGGGCGCAAAGCACAATGGCGTTAAGTTAAGCGATAACTTCTATATTATCTTGTGCTTAGACTTGGCTGGCGAGGTCAAAAAAACTCGTGCAAGAAGCCTCTAAGTCGCTTTTGCCTATGTTTTCAAGGCTGAATGAAGCAAGAAGCTGCTTCC
>JANPDZ010000946.1:0-1712 GCA_031431735.1 Acidobacteriota bacterium
GGAATTTCCTTTTGCGGCGGAAGCAGTGCGGCAATTTCTTCGATGATCATTTTGGTCGAATTGGGAATCGTCATATTGATCGTCGCGGCACGCATCGTCGCGTATTTCTTCGAATCTTTCAACAAGTTTTGAATGGTTGCAACAATATCCCTCGGATTTTCAAGTAAAATTCCCGCGCCTTTTTCCTTTATTAAACTAACCGTGCCGGCTTCCTGCGGCATTGGTGGCGTGGTCGCATCGGCGATTATCGGCAAACGGCAAGCGAGAGCTTCAAACGTTGTCAAACCACCGAGTTTGCTAATCATGACATTTGCCGACTGCATAATTTTCTCGATTTCGTCAGAATAACCGATGACCTTAACGGGAAACTTGGCGGTTTTGGCAATTTCTTCGGCTTCTCTTTTGAGTTCTTCATTCTTGCCCGCCAAAAAGATTGCCTGAACATCGAGTTCGCCGCGCACGAGTTCTTTGAAAATCTGCGGAATATTACCGCCGCCAACCCAACCGGCATTGACAAATACTGTGAATTTATCGGGACTCAAACCAAATGCCGTTCGGGCAGTTTGCGCATCCTTTTCATTTACTTCGTGGAATTTCGGGTGGACAGGCATCCCGGAAATCTTGATTTTTTCGGGCAAAATGCCGTAATCAATCAACTGTCTTCGAGCGTCTTCGTTAGCGACAAGATACAGCGAAACATCATTGCACGCCCAACCTTTCCAAAACCCGTAACACGGATCAGTGACGACCGTGACCAGCGGAATCTGTTCGGATAGATTCAGTTCTTTTAAGATTCGCGCAAAAATATGCTGGGTCAAAGGGTGAACGCTGACAACAATGTGCGGACACCATTTTTCAAACTGCTGACGAACGTAGCCAAGACATCGTTTTTGAAAAAATTCGCGAGTTTCGGGGCGCACTTTGTTCATCACCCAATAAAGATATTTCATCCAATGCTGACGGTTTCGCAGAACCCAATTGTAAAGATTGACGAGTTTTTCGCTAATGTGGTGCGATTCTTCGACGGCTTTGATAATACGAACGACCGCAAAATCATCTTTCCAGAATTTCTTGACACCTTCGGCAATCGCCTGCGCCGCCGAGCGATGCCCGCCGCCGGTGTCGGATGAAATAATAAGAATTTTCGGTGTATGGTTTGGCATATTGCTAAGGCAATGGAATTTCTAATTGTTTGCAAATACTGTTTGCGGTAAATTCAGCGATTTCTCGATGTCTTGGAACGGCTGTTCGTTTTCTGTTTTGCGGATTTTCCCAAATCGAATGGCTTCCGCCTTCACGCATTAACCGACAGCCGTTCGCTTCCAAATGTCTGATTAAATCACGCCGCTTCATAAACAAATTCAGGAACGACTTTTATTCTTGAAGATGCGTTCAGAATCAGATGAATCGGTTCTTCCAAATCCGAATCTTCGTTTTTAAGGTTCGGATTTGGAATCGGTAAAGATTCACCTAAAAGCAAATTCGTTTCAGCCATATCAACCAAAGCACCTGCAAGAAGTTTGCGAGTTTCGTCCAAAGTTTTTCCGCAGGTTATGACACCCGCAAAATCTAAAACTTCGCCATGAACTCCATCGTCCAAGAACTTATACATTGCTTTGTAGGTCAACATAAAATTAAATTTCTACTCTATTCGGAAATTCAGGAAACATTTTCGATTTTGCTAATTTACGTTTGGAATTGTAAAAACTGAC
>JANPDZ010000947.1:0-4365 GCA_031431735.1 Acidobacteriota bacterium
GGGCGGCGACGCTCAAAGGCGGACTTTTTCATCTTAAATTTGACGATTCACTGGGCTGGCTGACTTCTGACATTAACGTCGAACAAGGCCTGCCGTCAGAACAGATTTTTTCAATTCTGCCGATTGAAAATCATTTGTTGATCGGCACGAATCGCGGAATCGTCAATTACGCGCCAAGTGTTATCGCACCAAAAATTATCCCGACGCGCGTTTTGAGCCAACGCCTCTATAACAGCGATGAAATTTCCCGAACAATCAATCTCGACTACCCGCAAAATTCTCTGCTGCTTGAAGTCGCGGGTTTGAGCAGCCGCACTTTTCCCGAACAATTTCAATACGGATTTCTGCTCAAAAACAGTCAAGGCGAAATTCTCGGGCGAAAAATATCAACCGCCGCACAGTTTTCGCCCGCCGATTTATCTAACGGCCGCTACACAATTGAAGCCCGCGCTTTCAATAAAGATTTACTGGCATCCGAACCTTTTATCATAGAGTTTTCAGTTGCTCGTGCTCCTTTTCCGTGGACGGCGACCGCGCTCGGCATCTTGCTTGCCGTCGCCCTCATCGGTTTGATTTGGGCGATCATCGAACGCCGCAGAATTCATTTTAGAAACCGCGAGCTCGCCGCCGCGCGTTTCGATCTCGCCAACGAAGCCGAACGCGAAAGAAAACGAATCGCACGGGATTTGCACGACCAGACGCTTGCCGATTTACGCTCATTAATGCTGATGTCGGATGAATTACCGAACGATACAAAAAACTTTCGCGACGAAATCGAAGCCGTGTCAACGGAAATCAGGCGAATCTGCGAAGATTTAAGTCCGTCAGTGTTGGAAAATGTGGGGTTTATCGCCGCGCTCGAATTTCTGCTCTCTCAAACCGTCGAAAATCATAAATTCCACGCCACCGAAAATCTGGAGGAACAAATAACTTTCGCGCCGAATGTTCAGATGCAGATCTATCGCATCGCGCAGGAAGTCTTGACCAACATCAAACATCATTCAAACGCCGGCTTTGTCGCAATGAAAATTGAGGTTTCAGCAGAAAACGAATTTGTCTTAAACATCGAGGACGACGGCGATTTCTTCGATCCCGAAGATGTCATCACCACAGGTCGCGGCATTGCCAACATCAGATCACGCGCCGCGCTGATCAATGCCGTCATTGTCTGGCGCAAGGGCGAAACCAAAGGCACGACCTTCCGGTTTAAAATGTCCACATAAAAACTGTGGGTAGCCACACTATGCCTTCCGCGTTAACACTCTCGAACGCTGTTGGTAAACCCCTTCAAATTCAAATCTTATTAGAGGATAATCGTTTTATCAATTATGCGATTATCAATAAAAAGCAAAATTATCGGCGGCGCGGCCGTTTTGGTTTCGTGCGCGTTGATATATCAAATTGTGCAAATTAAAAAGTCCGCCCAAACAATGCTTGCCGAAACACGCGCCCGCCTTTTAGAAAAAAATCGCGTTCCTTTTGAGAAAAAAAACCTCCCTCCTCACTCTTCAAATAAAATCCGTATATGGCAAAATACGGACGAAACCCGCGATTTCATTCGCTTTCGTGATTCGTATTACACAGCGACCGGCGGCGGACTCGTCCAACTTTCCAAAGACGGGAAACAAATCAAACATTTCACCGTTTTAGACGGTTTGCCCGAAAGCGATTTGACTTGTTTAAGTGTTTGGAACGACAGACTTTTCATCGGCACACGAACAAAAAGTTTGCTCTCTTTTGACGGCGAAAAGTTTGAGCAATTCAATTGGACAGACCGCCGCCGCCAAGCCGTGACCGCATTTTCAGAAAAGGACGGAAAACTTTTAATCGGAACTTTCGACGGCGGTTTAATCGAATACGACGGCGCGAATTTTACGGAGATGAAAGCTGACGACCGGCAAATAAAAGCAATCAATTGTTTATATACAAACAGCGCAAAACTTTATGTCGGCACATTCGATAACGGTTTATGGATCTATGAAAACGATGTTTGGACGCATCTCACAACCGCTGAAAATTTGCCGTCAAACCGCGTTGTCGGGATTGTCACAAAAGACGCCAATGTTTACGTCGCCACCGATTTCGGTTTGGCGATTTTGCAAAATAAAAGTTTTCAGACCCTTGCCGTTTTGCCTTCGCTTTCCGGTTTAATTTTGTCTAAAAATCAAATCTATTTGACAAAAGACGATGGTGAAATCTTTACGTTTGATAAGGCTTTAAATGAATTTCACGCTTCGGAAAACCAACAAAAATCACGATTAGTGACAACAGACGAAACGCTTTGGGCATTTTCGGATCAAGGCATTTCCAAAATAACGGGCAGCAAAATCAAGGCATTCAACAAAAGCGAAAATAATGCGCTGACCGACAATTTCGTTTCGGCTCTGGCGTTTGATAAAAATGAAAATCTTTGGATCGGAACATTCCGGCGCGGCATTGATGTATTTTCCGGCGACGGCACAAAGTTAAAACATCTCGAATCGGAATCCTTGCGCGAGATCAACTTTCTGCAAGCGAGCGATGAAACTGTTTCCGCCGCCACTTCAAGCGGCTTGCACATTTTCAGGCAGGATTATTCCGTTCAAAATCAAACTAAAAAGGATGGTTTGCCGAGCGATTCGATAACACATTTTTCCGGCGACTTTACGGCGACAACCCGTGGTTTGGCATTTCGGGAATACGGTCAACTGCGCGTTCTCTCGACCGTTCAGGGCTTACCGAATAATGCTGTCTATACGACTTTGCAAATCGGCAGGAAACTCTACGCCGGAACGCTCGGAGGTCTCGCCGAAATAGAAGGAAATCGCGTTATTCGGACATTCAAAGATTCAAATTCAAACTTAACAACAAACTGGATAACGGCATTAATTGAAGCGGACAAGCGCATTTTTATCGGAACTTACGGCGGCGGGATTTTTGAGTTGATGCCGTCCGGTGAAATTCGTGCGTTCGAAAATGAAACGGGTAAATTCGTCGTTAATCCGAACGCGATGTTCAGCGACGGCGCAAGACTTTACATCGGAACTTTGGATGGCGTAAAGATTCTTGATCTAAAGACGCAGAAATGGAAAACGATCAAACAAATTCTGCCTTCCGAAACGATTATGAGTATTGCCGGCAACGCGCTAAACATCTATTTCGGAACGACCAACGGTATCGCGCAAATTGAGAAAAGCTATTTTGAAAACGGAGGTTCGGAATAAAATTTATGAAGCTGCAAAAGAAAATATTAGCCGCCAATTTACCCGAATTGCGGCAGATGAAAGCCAAGGATCATTTATTAAAATCAAAAAAACAACTTCGTTTTTCCGCGTTCATCGGCGGTTTAATACTCATTTCTTTGCTTATACCTTTTTACTTCGCAAAAGCTCAATCGGGCGTGTTGATTCCGCTGCCTTCCGAAAAACCGAACCCGAAAATTCTTTCGCTCGCCGTGATGAACGTCGAAATTACGATTGATAATCAGCACGCAACGGTTAAAATTATGCAGATTTTTGAAAATCATCAGGCACAGATTCTCGAAGGAAAATACGTTTTCGCGCTGCCGAAGGCGAGTTCGATTTCGGATTTTGCCGTTTGGGATGGCGACCAAAGAATTCCCGGCGTGATGTTGGAAAAACGCCGAGCCAATCAAATTTACGAATCGGTCAAAGCGCAGAAAACCGATCCCGGAATTTTGCAGACAACCGATGAAACCGAGAGCGCGGCGGGATTTTCAGCAAAGATCTTTCCGATCAACGCTTTCGGCACAAAGCGTCTGGAAATGGAATACACCGAAGATCTGGCGGTCGAAAATCTCACATCGCATTTTAGTTTTCCGCTCAAACCGTCTTACGGAGAAACTCAAACTATCGGCGAATTTAATTTACTGATTCGCGTCGCTAATGATTTTCAATTTACGCCGATTGAGCAGGCAAATTCTGCTTATTCACTGCAAGTTACAAAAGCCGCACCGAACGAATTCGTCGGCGAATTTCATGCTTCAAACGTCGAATTAAAGGATGATTTTTCGTTTGATTATCAAATAAACGCGGCTGAAAATCAGCTTTCCGTCGTCGCCTATCGCGCACCCGAACAAATTTCCGTATATGATTTGCGCGACCCGAAACTTGCCAATCAAACAGCAGACGGATTTTTTCAGGCAAATGCGATTTACGCGAAAAAAAGTGACGAAACGCGTCCGCCGAAACGCATTGTTTTAATGCTCGACACCTCGCTTTCAATGCTTGTCATTACCCAAATTTTGTTAAAGTGTGAGCAATGCCTACACCTTCAACCAGCAACCTAAGTTTTTCCATTCCACGCCACAAGGTTATCCAGCCTGGCATTCCATCAGCTTTTCTGTTCATATGTCCGCCCAATCTG
>JANPDZ010000948.1:0-13770 GCA_031431735.1 Acidobacteriota bacterium
GAAAAACTTTTTTACGTTTTAATGTTGGTAAGTTTGTTCTCTGAGTCAGAACCGTTGGCGGTAGCCAATGGTTTAAATCGACTATTAATTAGCGGGAGTTCAACCATTGGCTACCGCCAAACCTTCTTCTGACTCGTTTAACTCTGCGATGGTCAATGGCGCATCTTATTTTATTTGCGTTACTTAACAAAAAAAACTTAGTGGGGTATGTTATTTAATTTGTTTTACTTAGATTTAATCAAACTTTAGTTTAGTAATTAATTTAAAAAAATGTCTTATTGTCATGAATGCGGTGAACAAGTCGCCAAAGAAGATGTCTTTTGTCCGTTTTGCGGAATTACATTGAAACCGGTTGCAGCGGTGAATGATAGTTCGATCCCGAAAACTATTGTTGAAACGCCGCCGCCGGTCATCAAGCAAGAGTCTTTAGATGTCTTAACGGCAAAAAACAAACAGGAAACTCCGAGTATCGAAGCAACAAACGAACCTGTTCTCGAAAGACCGGAACAAATCCAATCTTCAAAAAATGTCGAAAACGCGATCGGTTTTTCGCCCGGAAATACTTCTGAAAATTGGAATATGAGAACCGAATCGGTTGAAATTCCGGCGGAGTTTTTGGATGAAAGCAAGGGAATTCCATTACCACTTCCTGAGGTGTCTGAAGCTTCTCAGTTGTTCATTGGCGATGTTACGCCGGTAGAAAATGAACAAAAGGAAACGCCAAAATTAGAAGAATTGCCGACGATTTTTCCAATTAAGGAAATTAATGAAACTGAAAATTCTGAGATGGCGCAAATGGCTCCGGCAATTATTCAAAATCAAGAATTCAACATCAAAACTGACCAACCGACCATCGAACCGCAACCGGAAATTATTGAAAATAAACTCGAAGTTGCTGAAATTGAAGTCAATAGTTCAATCAAAAGCAGTGAAAATGATGTAAATTCCGTTGTTTTTGACGAGCCCGAATCTCCAATGATAGAGAGTCAAAATGAACCGATTGAATCGGAAATTAAAATTTCCCAACCCGAAAGTGTTGAGCCGGTTATTTCGACTCCGATTGCTAAAGAAATAGAATTATCCGAACCAATAATCGAATCTCCGATAGTTGAAACTGTATTTAATACAGTTTCGGAAGAACCACAAGTAAAAATTGAGGATGATGTTTTTTATCCTTCTCCGATTCCGATAAATTTTGCCGCTGAAAGTTTAAGTGCCGATATTTCCCGCCCGATTTCATCTGAACCAGAAAATATTTTTGACGAAGATCAGAAATTGGCTGGACCGGATCTGCCTTTTGAAATAAAACTTGAACCGAATGAATTGCCGCCGATGGAGGTTGTTTCAGCTGAACCCGTAAACAGTGCGGTCATCGAAGATCAGCCATGGCCCGAAAAATTTGAGTCGCCTATTCTGATACCCGATTTACCGATTCTTTTGGAAAAACCGGAGGAACAAAAAAACTTAGACTCAGTCCAGACAATTCAAAAAGAAGAAGTTCCTGAAGTACAAGAATTGCTCGTTCAAACGGAATCGGCAGATTCACAAAAGGTTGAAGAATCTCCGGTTTTAGAGCCAACCGAAGGTTCGCCGGAAAATCGTCCGTTCACGACCCCAAATATCGGAAATGCCGATACCGATGGGCGCAAATCTGCAAAATTGAAACCAATTGACGAAGGAGTTGTGCTAAACGGTCGGTATGAAATCGTCCGAAAAATCGGCGGTGGCGGAATGGGCGCAGTCTATCTTGCCAATGACCGCAATCTCGGCGGCGTGCTTCGCGCCGTCAAGGAAATGGTTCAATCCTACATCGAATCTGACCAACAGGATAAAGCGATCAGTGATTTTAAGCGCGAATCAATGCTTTTGACCTCGCTCGATCATCCGGCGATTCCGACGATTTACGATTATTTCTATGACGAAAAAGAAGCTCGGTTTTATCTCGTCATGAAATATATTTCGGGCGGCGATCTGTCAGGAAGACTTCGTGCCGCTCCGGAAGGACGAATTGACGAAAAAAGCATTACTGAATGGGCTATTCAAATTGCCGATGTGCTTGAATATCTGCATAATCACGAACCTTCGATTGTATATCGCGATCTTAAACCAGCCAATGTCATGATTGACGGTAATTCGGGGCGCGTAATGTTGATAGATTTCGGCATAGCACGTTGGGTCAATAAAGAAGAAAAAGGCGTGACAGCAGTTGGCACGATGGGTTATGCGCCGCCGGAACTTTTTAGCGGAAATGTCGAACCTCGTTCAGATATTTACAGTTTGGGTTCAACGATGTTTCATCTTTTAACGGGCGCCGATCCGCAAAGCAATCCGCTTTTGATTTTTGATTTTCAAAAAAATCCGCGTCCGCGTCAGATAAATTCGCAGCTTTCTGACCAGATTGAACGGATTTTGATGCGTTCGGTTGAATATAATGCCGAATTGCGTTTTGCTTCGGCAGCCCAAATGCGTGACGATTTGAAGGAACATTTAAATAATCTGCAATTGGGCAAAGTGACGTACGGTGTAAAATCGGCACCGTCATCACCGGCTTTTTCCGAGCAGTCGGTTTTCTGCGGTTTTTGCGGCCGACAAATCGTCGCCACCGATGTTTTTTGCGCCTTTTGCGGTGCCCAACAACCAATCGCTCAACAAGGATTTTCGCAACCCTCGATTGCCGTCCAACCTTTGATCGCGAAACTGGTCATTGTCGGCACGGACGAACCCGAACCTTCAAGCTATAAATTGGAAAAAACCGAAAATCTGCTTGGCCGACGCGATCCGATGTCGAATATTTTTCCAGAAGTTGATCTATCGAAATACGATCCGCAAACAAAGATCTCGCGTCGTCACGCCCGCATTTGGCGCGATGGTAATAATTTTTTGGTCGAAGATTTGGGCTCATCAAACGGCACCACACTTATTCCGGCAATCAGCGATTCGATTCGTTTATTGCCTCATCAGCCGCATAATTTAGTCAGCGGCGATAAAATCAGACTGGGAGATACGACCCTGCATTTCACCGTCGGCTAGATATTAGACGGTGATTCAAAACTAAAATATGAGTGCGAAAGCGGAAAAAAATATCGCTGTCAAAAGAACCAAACCCGAACAAGTCGGTGTCTATTTTGACGCTGAACGGCTAAAAGCTCCGTTTTTATTGCGTTGTGGCTCGTTTTTGATTGATTACATTTTGCTTGTTTGCATACCTGTTGTCAGTCTTTTACTCGGCAGGTTTTACGGAGTTGACGGTATGAAATTATTAAACAGCGAGCTAAGCAACACGGGTTGGCTGATAATGTTTTTGTTGGCTTTGACAAATTTTGTGATTTTCCCGATGTTTAGCGGGCAAAGCATCGGGAAAATGCTGACCGGAATTAGAATTGTTAGAAAAGACGGGACTCCGGCAACTTTTTGGCAGCTTTTATTGCGACATACGATTGGCTATTTTTTGACGGCATTAACTGCCGGATTAGGTTTTTTGTTTTCGGCTTTGAATCAAAAAGGTCGCGCCCTTCAGGACTTGGTTGGCGGAACAGTCGTCATTTATGGAAAACAACGAATTTCAAAGGAAGTTACCGAGTAATTTTTATATAATTTGTAGCTGAGTAGGTCTTTGGCTTTTGGTCTTTGGTTTTTGGTTTTATTCAAGTTAAACCCGTTGATTTTCAATCAAGATATTGAAACATAAGCGGATTGGTGAGAAATTCATTGCCAATTCGGCAATTTCTTTCAAAAACCAAAGTCCAAAGACCTAATCAATTACTATAATTTATTGAATATGCCCCAATTAATTGTCAGGAATTCCGATTATAAAACCGAAAAGTTTTTTTTAACGCGTCTGCGAACCACCATCGGACGTTCGGCGCGAAGCGATATTTGTATTCCCGATGCTTTTGCATCGCGGCTTCACGCGGAAATTCGTAAAGAAGGTGATGCCTATTGGCTTCAGGATTTGGGTTCGGCAAACGGTACGCGCTACAATGGTTCGGTTGTTTCGCTGCCGCTTCCGTTGTTAAATGGTGGCGAAATCCAAATTGGTGAAACAGTCATTGTTTTTGAAGACGAGCGTTTGCGCCTCAGCAAAAATGCAACATTGATCGCCGATCACACAGAAGCGCTCGATCCGTCGAAAACCATTGCGCTTTCGCCGCAAAAAAATCCGACGGCGGAATTTCTTGATTCGCAATTTACGACGCGTAATGAACTTTTGGGTTTAATCAGTAAGGTCGGTATCGCGCTTCTTTCGTCAAGCGGGCTGGACGAAACCTTGAATCAGGTTGCTTCGCTAGTTTTTGAAGCTGTTCCGGCTGAACGGTGTGTGATTATGCTGCGCGACGAAGAAACCGAAGGCGGAATGAAGATCTCGGTTGCGCGGGTGCGCGGCAGCAGTGAAATGATCGAAGAAGTTCGCATCAGCCGGACGGTGATGGACGAAGTTTTGAAAAACGGCAAATCGGTGTTGACGGCCGATGCCCAACACGACCCTCGTTATGCCAGCCAAACAATGGCATTACTAGGAATTCGTTCGGTTTTGGCAGTGCCTTTAAGTGTTAATACAAACGAGGTTTTCGGGCTTGTTTATGCCGATTCACCGACCAATGAAACGACTTTTTCAGAAGAACACTTAAACATTTTGACGACGCTTGCTTCGGTCGCTTCGATTCGTGTCGAAAACGCGAGACTTTTGGAAGAACGGTTTCAACGCGAGCGTATGGAACGCGAACTCGAACTCGCGACTGAAATTCAGCAGAGTTTTCAACCTTCGGCACCGCCTTTGATGGACGGCTATGAATTTCAGGGGATTTCATTTTCCTGCTACGAAATTGGCGGTGATTATTACGATTTTATTTCGCGCCACGATGGCAAAATGCTGATCGCACTCGGCGACGTTTCCGGAAAGGGAACAGCTGCCGCGCTTTTAATGTCATCACTTCACGCTGCTATTCACGGGCAAGTTGCCGCACGACGTTCTTTAATGGAGATCGTCACATCGGTCAATCAATATTTATCGGAAAATACACCGACAAATCGTTTTGTTACACTATTTGTAGCTGAATTGGATCCGGCTGACGGAACCTTTAAATATATCAATGCGGGACATAATCCGCCGCTGATCGGTCGTATTTCTGGTGAGGTTGAACAACTAGATTCAGGCGGGTTTCCGCTCGGGATTATGCCGCTCGCGGAATATGAAATCGGCGAAACTAAACTTGAATCCGGCGAGGCTTTGTTGATTTATTCAGACGGCGTTTCGGAAGGCGCAAACTTAAAAGGCGAAGAATTCGGAATGGAAAGGCTGACACAAGTCGTCAAAAAATATTTATCGTCATCGGCTTCGGGCTTGCGCGACAAAGTTGAATCGGCGCTTTCGACCTTTACGCAAACCGCGCCGGCAGGCGATGACATTACTTTAGTTATTGTCAAAAGAAAGTAAGTAGAGCAATTTTTTAATTATCTGGTATTTTGTCAAATGTTTGTAGTTCCGCCTTGAGGCGGTCTTAGACTGCCGTCAACTCAAGTTTTGTAAATAATTAAATATCTGAATACTCAAACTAAAACCGCATAAATGCGGAACTACAAACGCTCGAAAACTTAAAAATCGCTGCAGTAAGTACTCTGTAAAATAAATTTTCTGATATTTTTTCACGCCGGGAGCACCGAGAACGCAGAGGAGATATTTAACAATCATCCTGTAAATTCAAGTATTAATAAAAACTCTGCGTTCTCTGCGCTCTCGGCGTTTATATTAAAAAACTTATTTTACAGACTATTAAGATTAATGCGGGGCTTCATTTTTCGGGAAAATGTTTGGGTCTTCAACCGATTGCAAGAGTTTGACTTTGTAACTTTCGGGCAATGTCCGAACCTTATGGTTTTCATCAGTGACGAGATGAAGTGTTTCACCGGTTGCAAGCAGCGTGTTATCTTCGGGGCGGATAATTTCGTAAAGAAAACGAATACTGCGGCTGCGGATCTCTTCAATTTTTGTGCGGAGAATTAATACATCTTCGTAATAGGCGGGCGATTTGTATCGGCAATAGGCTTCGGCGACAACCAACAGCGCGTTATCTTTTTCTTCCATTTCTTTGTAGGAAAAACCGCGCGTCCGGCAGAATTCGCTTCTGCCGAATTCAAACCAGACAAGGTAATTTGAATGATGCACGATGCCCATTTTATCAGTTTCGGCATAGCGAACGCGAATTTCAGTTTCGTGCCATTCGTTCATAAAAAGTTGGCTCCGGGACAGGGATTTGAACCCCGATTTCTTGATCCAGAATCAAGCGTGCTACCCTTACACTATCCCGGAAAATCTTTGATTACGTTCGTATGTGCGTATTCGATGACAATTTGCACAAACAACATCGCATTTAGCAATTTCCGCAAGTAATCGTTCGACATTCATCCAAGCAACTAAATTTGAAACAGAAGAATGTTTGATTTCTCCCTCCCGATGGTCAAAATCCATAACATAAAATGGAAATTCTAAACCACAATCGGCGCAGGGTTTTGCCTTATATTCTCGCAATATGACTTTTAATTTTTCTTTCTTTCGCCGATTCTTGGCGCGATAAACTTCACGATGGCTTTCATACCAGCGACGTTTCACAGCACGTTCTTTTTCAATATCTTTATAAGCCATACCAAATCTTTATAAGCCATACCGACAATTCATAGGTTCTAATTTATTGACAGAAAAAGCGGTTGTCAAATGATTTAAAGCATTTTGGCTTGATTGAATTAAAATTGACAGGCAAAATAATACTTTATGTCCGAAGACAAGGAAATTATCAATAACCGGCACGCATACCACGAATATCATATTTTGGATAAATATGAAGCCGGAATCGCTCTGAAAGGAACAGAGGTCAAAAGCGTGATGCTCGGACGGATTCAATTAAAAGAATCATACGTTTCGGTGCGCGAAGGTGAGGTGTGGGTTTTGAACGCGCATGTTTCGCCCTATTCGCACGGTAATCGTGAAAATCACGATCCGCTCAGATCGAGAAAGTTATTGCTTCACAGACGCGAAATTACTAAGCTTGAAAAAGAAACGACGATCAAGGGGATGACGTTGGTTGTAACCCGAATTTATTGGAAGAACAGACGAATCAAAGTTGAAATCGGGGTCGCCAAGGGCAAAAAATTGTATGACAAACGAGAAACCGAAATGAAACGGACAATCGAAAAAGAAACACGTCAGCAGTTGAAAGAAAAGCTAAGATAAGTTATAGATTGAAAGAAGTTTTGCAGGTATAATAAATTTTTATTTCGAGGAAAAGTATGAAAACTCAGGCAATTACGGCGAATTTTCAGGAAGCCAATGTCGATGCTTTGGCAGTCACGGTCTTCAAAGATGAGAAGGCATCAAGTGAAATTCTGAAAGATTTGGATAAATTAACGGGCGGAATTATTTCGTCGGTTATCAAAAACGAGGAATTTAAAGGCGATGTCGGTGAAACTGCCTTGATTCGTTTTTCGGCAAAAGGCAAAGGCAAAGCGTCGCTCCTGTTATTGATCGGTGTCGGCGATAAGTCCGAATACAAAACGGCCGGCGTGGCTAATGTTTCCGGAACGGCAACACGGTTTTTGCGGAAACGAAACGTCAAAAGTTTTGCACTGCTTCCGCGCTCGGAGGGCGATGCGACGGAAATCGCCCAAAACGCCGTCCATGGTTTTATCACAAGCCAGTTTGAACTCGATAAATACCGAACAAAGGATAAAAACACCAAAACGGTTGATAATCTTGTGGTTTGCGTGGCAGGAGCTAAAGAATCTGACTTGAAAAACGGATTGAGCCGCGGGCAGATCATCGGCGATTCGATGAACTTCACACGCGATCTGGCAAATGAGCCGCCGAATATTCTGCATCCGACCGAAATGGCAAAACGTGCTCAAACGATTGCCAAAGAAACCGGCATGAAGTGCGAAATCCTTGACGAAGCAAAGATGGAAAAGCTCGGGATGGGTTCGCTTCTGAGCGTTTCGATCGGATCGGAACAGCCGGCAAAATTGATCGTGTTGAAATACGAGCCGAAAAAATCAACCGCCAAAAAAGGCGAGCTTTTAGCGATTGTCGGCAAAGGCATCACATTTGACACGGGCGGAATTTCTCTCAAACCGGGCGAAGGAATGGACGCGATGAAATACGATATGTCGGGCGGTGCAAGCGTGCTCGGCACAATGCGTGCGATCGGTCTGTTAAAACCGTCGGTTCCGGTTCTCGGGATTGTCGCGGCGGTCGAAAATATGCCTGACGGCAAAGCGTCGCGTCCGAGCGATGTTGTGACGGCTTCAAACGGCAAAACCGTTGAGATCCTGAATACCGATGCCGAAGGTCGTCTGGTTTTGGCTGACGCAGTTGCCTACGCCGAAAAACAGGGCGCGACAACGATCGTTGATATGGCGACTTTGACCGGAGCGGTGATCATTGCGCTGGGCGATCTGAATACCGGAATTATGGGCAATGACCAAGGGTTGATTGATGAAATTATCGCTTGCGGAAAAGAAACCGGCGAAGATTTCTGGCAGTTGCCCGTGAGTAAGGCTTACAGCAAACAAATCAAATCTGACATTGCTGACATCAAAAATATCGGTCCTTCGCGCAAAGCCGGAACCATCATGGGCGCAGTCTTTATACAGGAATTCATAGACAAAGCAAAATGGGCGCATCTCGACATTGCCGGAACGGCCTGGAATGATGCTGAAAAACCCTATCAGGCAAAAGGTCCGACTGCGGTTGCGGTCCGAACTTTGGTTAAAATGATTGAAAAATCTCAATAATTTGTGTGTTCCAAGATCAAGGTTTCAGGTTACAAGTAAAAAAATGACAAACTTTAAACTTGAAACCTGGAATCTGAAAATAAAAAAAGGTTGGTGAAATATTTCATCAGCCGTTTTTTTTTCCGAAAGCCTGTTATAATTGCCTAAATTAAGCAGGTATGAATAAGTTTTGTGACATAATGCAGAAGCCCGCTACGCTCGTAAGGGCGAATCGCACACTTACGAGCGTAGCGGGTTTCCGCAAAGCCATTATGTTGCAAAATATATGCTGACCTGCTTACCAGAAATTCCGGTGCCAAAAAACGTCGATAAATAAAGAACCATGATAGAAACGTCCAAAATTGCTTTTAGGAGCAGCAATTTAACAAATCTGTTGATAATTTCGGTTATTTTGTTGTTTGTTTCGGCTTGTGTTTTTAACTCTAGCAAAGAAAGCGAAAAGGTTGATTCCAAAACTTCTCCAACTTCGACGGCAACTTCGACAAATACAAAATCTAATTCCGATAAATCAACTAAAAAGGAAGATAAAGGGGATTTTCTTGTTAAGCATCTTGGTGTAAAAAATTCGCGTTATAACGAGATCGACCAAAAGATCAAGAATGAAAAACTTTTGGAAAAAGCCGCCGATGATTTAAACAAAGCTTTGAGTTTGCCCAATGATATTTACTTGCGTTCAAAAGATTGCGGCGAACCGAATGCTGAGTTTGACCCTTCTATTCAATCAATCACGGTTTGTTACGAATTGATGGAGCATTTTTACGATCTTTATCGTAGCGAAGGAATGAAACCCGACGATGCTGACAAAAAAATGTTTGCCGCCGTGCGATTTGCTTTTCTGCACGAGGTCGGTCACGCCTTGATCTATAATTATAATTTGCCGGTGGTCGGCAACGAAGAAGATGGTGCCGATCGTTGTTCATCGTATATCAATATCGAAGAATTGGGCGATGACGGTGTCAAAGCCGTGCTTGCTGCGGCAGATGCGTTTCGTATCGAATCAAAGCAATCCGCCGCAACGAAACGCGATATGGCGGACGAACATCTGCTGCAGGAACAACGATTTTACAATTCGCTCTGTATGATTTACGGTTCAAACCCGGCGAAATATGAATATTTTGTGAAAGACGGCTACTTGCCGAAAGAAAGAGCCGTGCGATGTCCCGGTGAGTATCAGCGAACGGTTGACTCCTGGATAAATTTACTGCAACCGTGGCGCAAGGACAAATAGTTTTTTAGTTCAAACAGAGGAAATTAAAGTAAGAAAATGAAGAAAATTATTAACGGAATTGTTTTTGGAAAAAACCCGATAGTCAGCGGATTATTCGCGGTTTCGCTCATAATGGCGATCGGTTTAGGCTGTTTTTGCAATAAAGATAAGTATAATATAACAAACACCTATTCGACCTCACCGACACCAAGTGCTTCGCCAAGTCCTTCGCCGACAAAATCTTATACCAAGGCAAATGCTGCAAAAGGCGAAATCCCGTCCGATGACGAAATGCAGGAAATAGTCAAAAAGACGCTGCTTGATTTTAACGATGGACTTCAAAAAGAAGATTTTACGGATTTTCACGCGACCCTTTCAAAAATCTATCAAAAACAAAGAACACCCGGAGAAATGAAAAGCAAATTTCAAAGCTTTATTGACGGCGACGCGGATTTAAGTTCGATTCGTTCAATGAGTGCTAAATTTACGAGTCCGACTGAAATCACGAAAAGCAGCGGAGTCAAAACACTTGAAACCAAAGGTGAATATCCGACAACGCCAAATACTTCAACCTTCGAACTTAAATACGTTGCCGAAGGAAAAGATTGGAAATTAATCGGCCTAAATGTCGTGACAACTGTCACCAAAAGAAACTAATCCTAATTCTGCAATATGTAGGTGATGTTCAAAAAAATGTTCATTCAGCGATTGCCTTTGCTTTTTGCCGATTGGAAAGCTAAACTTTTTGAAGTTTTGACAATCACAGAATTTGTTTAAATTTATGAAAATACACGAATATCAAGGAAAAGAACTATTAAAAATTTACGGCGTTCCGGTGCCGCGCGGAATCGTCGCCCGTTCGCCTGAAGAAGCCGAACAAGCGGCAAAGAATTTGGGCACCGATGTGGTCGTTGTGAAAGCACAGATTCACGCCGGCGGCCGGGGTAAAGGCGGAGGCGTCAAACTTGCCAAATCGCCCGCCGAAGCAAAGGAAATCGCCGCGCAAATTCTCGGAATGACGCTTATCACGCATCAAACCGGACCCGAAGGACGCATCGTTAAAACTCTGCTGATCGAAGAAGGTTTGCCGATCGACCGCGAGTATTATCTCGGCATCACGCTTGACCGCACGAGCGGCAGAGACGTTTTTATGGCATCATCGGCGGGCGGAATGGACATCGAAAAAGTCGCCGCTGAAACGCCCGAATTGATTTTGAAGGAAACCATTGACCCATCGGTTGGGCTGCGTCCGTTTCAGGCGCGAAATCTGGCTTTTGGTTTGGGAATTCCGGCAGAGTTGGTTGGGCAAGCCGCCAAATTTATGCTGACGCTCTATGACGCATATCAAAAAATGGACGCGACGATCGTCGAAATCAACCCGTTTTTGCTGACAAAAGATAATCGTCTGATCGCGCTCGACGCGAAAGTGAATTTTGACGACAATGCTTTGTTTCGACATAAAGATTACGCTGCGCTGCGAGATTTGGACGAAGAAGAACCGCTCGAAATCGAAGCCTCAAAATTTGACTTGAATTACATCAAACTCGACGGCAATATCGGTTGTATGGTCAACGGTGCCGGTCTGGCAATGGCGACGATGGATATTATCAAACTCCACGGCGGCGAACCCGCAAACTTTCTGGATGTCGGCGGCGGTGCATCGCAGGAACGTGTCGAACAGGCTTTTCGGATCTTGTTGGCAGATAAAAATGTCAAAGCCGTTCTGGTTAATATCTTCGGCGGAATCGTCCGCACCGATATGGTCGCGCGCGGCGTGGTTGCTGCGGGAAAAAATCTCGGCGTGACAATACCGGTCGTCGTCCGTCTCGAAGGCACCAACGTCGAAGAGGGAAATCGCGTGATTGCCGAATCAGATATGAATTTTTTAGTTGCTAAAGGAATGAGCGACGCGGCCGAAAAAGTTGTCAGGTCAGCGGCTTCTCAGGCATAAAACAGGAGAAAAGGAAATAATAAAAAAGGGAAACAGAAATCGTTTCCCTTTTTTATTAATTCAAAGATGAAAAGACAAAAATTTTACAGGATTTTATTTTTAGTTGCCGGAATTTATAATATTCTGTGGGGTTTGTGGGTCAGCATTGACCCGAATTGGCTGTTTCGGTTCGCTCATATGGAAGTGCCGAATTATCCCGAAATATTCGTTTGTGTCGGAATGGTTGTCGGGCTTTATGGTGTTGTCTATCTTGAAATTGCCCGCCGACCGACACGTGGGTTTTTACTGGCGTTGGTCGGATTTATCGGAAAGGTTTTAGGTCCGATCGGTGCGATCTATTATGTTTATCTCGGCAAATGGACTTTTTCGGCGTTGATTATGAATCTGACCAACGATTTTATTTGGTGGATTCCTTTTGCGATTTATCTTTACGATTCTTTTCCATTTTATAAACAGGATTTAAGAGCCGAATAATGAACAAAACTGAGAAACTTTTAATCTCGAATAATTCAAATAAACCTCTTTTAATATCACTTGAACCGTGGGGTGAAGATTATACACTCAAGTTAAAAGAAGAAGTTGAAATTATTGCAGATGATTGTGAGAAAGATTTTTATTATCATGTTGTTTATGAAAATAACTATGTTGCTGTTTATGCAGAAGGAAAAGGTAATGAATATCCGCGAGTGTACAGTAAAGGAGTAGAACTTGAATGCGGTTATAATCGAAACCTGAGTCCAACTTAATTTATGAACGAACCGGAAACAATCAAACGAATTTTAGCGGAATGTCAAACGATTGCTGTCGTCGGTCTATCATCAAATCCTTATCGTCCTTCAAACGGTGTGGCTTCGTTTATGATTAAGAAAGGATTTCGGGTAATTCCGGTTAATCCGAATGAAACCGGGGTTTTCGGCGAAAAATCATTTTCAGATTTGTCATCGGTCAATGAAAACATTGATTTGGTTGATATTTTTCGCCGATCCGATGAAGCCGGAGCGGCGGTTGACGAAGCCATTAAAATCGGTGCCAAAGCTGTTTGGCTGCAAGAAGGCGTGATTGACAAAGCGGCGGCAAAACGCGCAGAAGATGCCGGTTTGCTGGTTGTGATGGACAGATGTTGGCTCAAAGATTATATGAGATATGGCAAATAATGTACAAATTAAAGCAATCGTTGTCACGGTCAGCGATTCGCGGCACGAAGACGATGACGTTTCGGGCGTGACTTTACTTGGACTTCTGCTTTCAATCGGTGCGGAAGTTCACGAAAAGATCATTGTTTCGGATGATTTTGACGATTTGCGCCAAACTCTTTATGTTTTGACTGAGCGCGAAGATGTGAATTTGATCATCACAAACGGCGGAACAGGTTTTGCGACGCGTGACAACACGCCCGAAGCAACCCGCGCCGTGATTGAAAAAGAAGCCCCCGGATTAGCGGAAGCAATGCGTTTTGAAACATCGAAAATCAATCCGAAGGCGATGCTGTCACGCGGCGTTTGCGGAATTCGCAATAACACTTTAATCATCAATATGCCCGGTTCGCCGAAAGGCATCAGTGAATGTTTCGTTGTTATCAAACCAATTCTCCAACACGCTGTTAATCTTTTGGCTGGAAACACCGGGCATTAAAGTTTTGAGTCCCGCCTTCAGGCGGCAATTCTGACATTAGCAAGAATTGCCGCCTAAAGGCGGGACTCAAAACTAAAAAAGAAACTAATGATGAAAAAGGATAAGATTTTCGCCATACTTTTACTGGCTTTTACAATTTGTTTTACGAATCAAACGGCGTTTGCTCACTATTCAAACTTTCAAATTTCGCAAACTTTTC
>JANPDZ010000949.1:0-1840 GCA_031431735.1 Acidobacteriota bacterium
ACGATTGTTGCTCACTTTCAGCGAGCGGAATTTGTTGCAAACTGACCCAGCGATTCTCGCTGGGCTATAATGTTCGTCGCTTTCAGCGACAAAAAATAACCTAATGTGAGTTTCTAACTTTTTACTGACGCATTACTCGGACAAAGGCTTATCGCTTTTTCTTTTGGTTCTACTGGGAATTTAGTGGTAAATCAATCAATGCCGTTTGGGTAAAGACAAAATGACCATCTCAGCACTTTGATAAATCGCATTTTTCTAATTGTTTAGTGGATTTATTTACATTGCTAAACGATTGATAACTAAATGGTTGGGCGGACAAGAAAAAAATATGAATCCATTTAAAATTATTTCCCCTTATCCGCTGATTAGTTAATTATTTCTTGATTTGTCGATTTACCACTAAATTCCCAGTAGAACCTTTCTTTTTGGCGAAAAATGAGAAAATAACTGTTTATTATGCGCGACAAAAAAGAAACTGTCACAATTCAGATACCCGAACCATTTACTTTTGGTGATTTAAGTTCGGACGATTTTGATAAAGTTTTAAGTTTTTTTGATTGGTCTTTGAAAGATAAAAGGGTTGAGTTTGACAACAGTCGCAGTCTTGTTAAAAAAAACGATTTGTTAACTTTGTATTTTCTTTATAGCGAATATCTTTTTTCAAATAATTGCATTGTAGCAGTCAAACATCCAAGTGAGATTAAAGAAGGATTACCAATTCCAAGAGTTACAAATGCTGAATACTTTGAAAAACTTTTTGACTCAAAAGAAGAATTATTGTGGTTATTAGAAAAATATTTTGTTACCATAGTGATTTGCAGTTCGGATGATCGTGAAAAAGCACTAAAATTTACTGAGAAATTCACTAGAACTCTTGATGTTGAGTACGAAAAAACTCTTCGCTATGTTATCAATGAACTGCTTTACAATACGCTGGAACACGGCAGAAACAGACACGATGTCCCCTCATTTTTGCAATTTTTTTTGGATGAAAAATCTAATGAACTTTCATTCATAGTTGCCGATGTCGGAGTTGGAATCAAAAAACATCTGCGCCAAACTTATCCGACTTTGGCGACAGATGTTGAGGCAATTTTACACGCCATAAAGCCGCAAGTTTCAGGGACTTTCGGAAAATCGCAGACGGATTATGAAACAATAAATAACGCGGGCGTTGGTTTGTATTTTTCAAGCAGTCTTGTCCAAAAGTTAAAGGCTGATATGGTTATCGTTTCAGGAAACGGCTTTGTTCATATTTCGCCGACCGAAATAATCAGCAAAGAATTGGAAAACAAATGGAAAGGCACGTTTGTTTATATCAAAATGAAGCGAGAATTTAGCGAAGACTCAAATTTTCAAAAAATGATGTCGGAGATTACCGAAGCAATTCCGAAAGCGGATAAGTCAAAGCAAAGTGATGTTTTATACATCAGCATTAGAAATTATTTCGGGAAATATGCGGAAGATAAAGATTTAGCAAAGAAAATTCGTGATGAACAATTATTGCCGGCGTTAGCTGAAAACAAAACACTGACGATTGATTTTGAAGATATTATTTCGGCTCCGCACAGCCTGTTAAATGCAATGCTGGCAACGCCGATTCGTCAACTCGGTTTAGTTGCTTACAAAAAAATCAAAGTTATTAATGTTTCCTCCGATATTCGCGTAACGCTTGATTTTATTTTTGACGACAACACCTCAAACGATTAAAAATGACAAAAACGATGAGTTGAAAGGCTCATCGTTTTCTTTTTATAAATGATAAATTTCGTTTTGAACTTTTCTATTTTTGAAGTTCATACAAAACCTTTGCTGCAGTCGGGTTTTGCGAATCAAGAAC
>JANPDZ010000950.1:0-19906 GCA_031431735.1 Acidobacteriota bacterium
CGAAAACCCTTATTTGATAGAAAAATCGTTCAATCGCTGAATTTGTAGTTTTGTAAGTCATTGAAAACAAAGAATCTCAAAAATGGTAAAATTCAATTTTAAGACCCAAAACTGCTAAAAATGACTTTTCGGAGTGGACTCGTCTTTCCAAATTTGGATCTACTGGGGATTAATAATTGCCTTCCAAATCGAAACAAACAGGTAATAAAGAATGCGACTGTAAGATAAAGATATGTTGAGATTTCCCAAAGTTTTTCAAATAGACGAGCAGATTAAACCTGAATCACACCGACGGCGGTGGAAAGAGCTTTGTGAATTTTATTTACCTGTCCGATCCGAAACATCTGTTTGGCGGTTTAATCGTGAAAGCAAGCCGCAAGAGCCTTCGCAGGGATGGAAATTGCATATTTCTGCCTCAATCCTTGGGGCTTGTGATTTATTTGAACGGGTTGCACCCTTTTTAACTTCGGAAGATGTGCAGTTTAAAGCCCCGAAGTCATTGGATGAGCTTTCCAATTTAAACGGCGGTTTGCAATATGGTTATCAGCAAGTCGGGAAATTTATTACAGTTTATCCTTCGACGGACGACCAAGCAATTTATTTAGCCGAAAATCTTCATAAATTGACCGAGGATTTTTCCGTGATCTCTGTTCCATATGATGAACAATATCGTCCGAACAGTTCGGTTTTTTACCGCTACGGCGGATTTTCAAAAATCGAAATAACCGGCGAAAACGGCAAGATATTTTTGGCAATCAAAAATCCGGCAGGCGAGTTTGTTCCCGATGACCGTTTGCAAGCTATTCCGGAATGGGTTTCAAATCCTTTTCAAAATAAGGAAAACTCAGGCGAAAAAAGTTTTAAGAACACGCCATTGGGAACAACTTACAGAGTTTTTCGCGCCATTACACAGCGCGGAAAAGGCGGAACATATCAGGCGTTTGATTTTAGCCAAACTCAACCGCGTTTGTGTATTGTCAAAGAAGGACGTCAAAACGGCGACCTTGGTTGGAACGGACAAGACGGTTATTTGTTAGTCCAAAATGAATATGAAGTCCTAAAAGTTTTGAATGCGAAATATGATGCCGTGCCTCAAGTTTTTGAGTCTTTTGAAATACACGGAAATTTCTATTTCGCAATGGAATACGTTGACGGTAAGAGTCTTGAAGAAATGATGAATCCGCGCAGAAAGCGTTTTTCAATTAAACAGGTTCTGAAATTTGCCGTAAGAATTGCCGACATAATTGAAAACATTCATCAAACAGGTTGGGTTTGGAACGATTGCAAACCGGCCAATTTAATTGTTACAAAAAATAAGTCGCTGAGACCGATTGATTTTGAAAATGCCTATCCCGGAAATCAATCAGAGCCATTCGATTGGAAATCAAAAGGCTTTTCAAAATTGTCAGGCGGTTTAAATGTTGCTAATGGAAAGTTCGCTGATTATTACGCGCTTGGCGCGGTTATTTATTTTCTGTTAACCGGAAAACTCTTTGATAACGAAAATCCGAAACCAATAAAAAAAATGCGCCGAGGTGTTCCGCAAAAGCTTATTGAAATTACTGAAACATTGCTCTTTGATTCGGATTTGGAACTCTCTGAAACAAAAAGGGAATTTGAGAAACTGCTTAAAACATTGTGAGTAATCCTTTACAGATTGACACATTTTTTGATTTCTGCAAATCTCGGATCCGATTTTACTTCATCAACAATTGGGTCATTGACCCAGCCCGGCAAGGATGAATATCTTTCGGCACAAGATTGGGTTAAAAATTCAAAAACTTTATCAAAATTACCGAGCCCAACATAGATTAGTGCTTTTTCCTGCGCCGGAACATAATTGTTTTTTCTGAATTTCTCAAGGTCATTGATAATTTTCATAGCTTCATTGCGCCGGTCCATTTTGGCAAATGCGAATCCAAGCGGTGCGGCAGCTAATACCTTGTCTTCTTCGTTTTTCGATTCATAAAGCGGTTCCAGTATCTCAACGGCTTCTTTGAATCTTTTGGTGTTCAAAAGTTGATAAACCCGAACATATTTTATTCTCATATCATCGGGAAATTTTTGAAGTAAATCGGATAAAACTCTGTCGGTTTGGTCATAATCTCGTTTTTGGTAATAAATCAAGGCAATTTGAATGTCGGAGTTGACTGAAAAAGGATCATACTGTTTTATTTTATTGATTTCTTCGAATGCATCATCGTAGCGTTGCTGCATTTTCAAAACATTTATTAGTCCGAAACGTGCCGGTAAAAATTCGGGATCGCGGCTAATCGCGATTCTGAAATAATTTTCCGCTTCGCTCCAGTTCCATTCGTATCTTTGCTCAATCAAACCCAACGAATTGTATGATTCAGCCAAAGTGTTATCCAACTCAATGGCTTTTTCTGCCGCTTTTCTTGCTGATTTAACTGCTTCGACGGGTGTTATTGCATTCTTTACGCCGGGCGCGATTTTTGTAAGATAAGCATCTGCAAGTCCTGTCCATGCTTTAGCATATTTTTGGTCTATTTCTTTGGCATTGAAAAAACAATTGAATGCCTTTTCAACATCTTCACCATCTTTTCGCCGTTTCAAATAATAGCGACCTTGCAAATATTGATTTATTGCTTCAGCACTTTCCGTATCTCTTTTGGTTAATTTGGACTTATCTTCATCGGTGAGATTCGATTTGATTTTACCGATGATGCGAGCGGAAATATTTTCCTGTAACTCTATCAGCTTGGCTTCTTCGATTTTCTGTTGGTCATCGGAATCCAACACAAAACCGTCGGAAACTCTGACAAGCTTGATTTTTAAATATAAATTGTCGTCACGCTTAAGAATTGAGCCAACAAAAACCACATCTGCGCCGAGTTCTTTTCCCGCCGTTTGCGGTTCTACGAATTTCCCCTTATACCTGACTACAATTGATTCATTTATTACCTTTAATTCCGACAAATTAGAAAGTTTTTCAATAAACCTCTGGGTCAAACCGTCTGCCAGATATTCTTTGTTGGCAGATTCATTTTCCATAGTAATCGGCAGAATTGCGAGCGTTCTTCGCTGATTTTTTCCGTTATAAAAAAATAAAAAGGTCAAAACCGCTAACAAAATGACAGTAGCAAACGCTGTTTCGATAAAAAATCCGGTGCGTCGTTTTGAGGCGCTTTTGCGGTAATTTTTGCTTTCAGCATTGTCGAGTTCGACCAGAATTTCCGCTGCCGATTGAAATCTGGCGGCTTTGTCTTTGTCGAGACATTTTTCGACGATTTTTAGCAAACTTTCGGGAAACCTCGGTGCATTTTCTTTTGTAAGAGCGGGCTTTTCGCTCAGAAGCGCGGCGATAGTTTCTGCTTGGCTTTGGCGGCTGAATGGATTTTTCCGGGTAATCAACTCATAAAGAATGATACCGACGCTGAAAATATCGCTTCGAAAATCGAGTCTTTCGCCGCGCAGCTGTTCGGGCGACATATATGAAACCGTTCCGATAATCAATCCGTTTTGAGAAAAGCGGCTGATTTCGTCGTTTGATTTGGATGAAGCTAATTGATTTTGCGGCATCACCTTGGCCAACCCAAAATCGAGGACTTTTATTTGTCCCACGCTGTTCAGCATAATATTTCCGGGTTTGAGGTCACGGTGAATAACGCCGTGTGAATGGGCAAAAGCGACGGCAGTGACGATTTGACGCGTCAATCTCTTAAATTCCTCAACGCTGACGGAATCTTTTCTCGAAGTCCCGGCAAGTGTTTTTCCTTCGACATATTGCATCACTATAAAATGATGCTCGTCCGTTTGCTCGAAACCGTGAACGGCGCAAATATTCGGATGATCGAGCGCGGCGGCGGCTTGCGCTTCTTTGACGAGTTGGCGTTTTGCCGAATTATCGTCTTTGAGCGATTGGGAAAGAAATTTGAGGGCGACATAACGATTAAGCCGATTATCAAAGGCTTTATAAACTTCGCCCATTCCGCCGACGCCGATTTTTTCTTTTAATTCGTAAAAACCGATGGTCGAGCCGGACAGATCTATTTGTGATGTTTCGTGAATTGCGCCGAGCCCGAGTTCAAAGACCGGTTGCCGAAGAAATTCCGGGGTGCTTTCAAAACTTTCGATCAAGGATTCGACTTCGGTAAGCAACGTCGCGTCGTCCGCGCATTCGCGTTGCAGAAAAGTTTTTCTATCTTCACGTGGCAAGCTGATCGCAGTATGAAAAATATTTTCCAATTTATCCCAGTTAATTGCCTTCATTTCTGATTTCACGAGCCAGCCAGGCCTTTGCCATATTCCAATCACGCGTAATGGTAATCTCTGAAACCTTTAATACTTCGGCAGTTTCAGAAACGCTCAGACCGCCGTAATAACGCAGTTCAACGACTTTTGCCTTACGTTCGTCAATTTCAGCCAAACGCAGGAGCGCTTCTTCAAGCGCGAGAATCTCGTCGGATTTTTCATCCATGATGATAAATGCTTCGTCAAATTCGACCTTGACCATTCCGCCGCCGCGTTTTTGCCGGTTATTGTCGCGGATATAATTGAGCAAAAATTGGCGCATCAAATGAGCGGCAATACCAAAAAAATGAGCACGATTTTGCCATTCGACTTTGTTTTGTTTGACCAGCCGGAGATAGGTTTCGTTGATAATGGCAGTTGTTTGCAGAGTATTACCCGGACGCATCTTTCGCATATAATGGTGCGCCAGACGATGCAGTTCTTTTTCAACAATCGGAAAAAGTTTTTCCAAAGCGTCCTGGTTGCCCTTGCTCCAATCAATTAGTAGTTCGGTTATCTCTTCTGCGGAAGACTGCATATAAAAAGTTTATAAGTTATTAATCGTAAAAAAATTCCAATCACCTTATTAACAAAAAAATGATAGTTTTTGCCGCAGTTTGGTGCTTTAACTGACAGAACCGAAAAAACGGCGATAAATTTATGTTATTTATACTAAACATTGTATTTATAGCTTGAAAACGGATAACTTTGCAAGATTTTTTTTACAGTTCGATAAAATTATGCAAATTAAATCATTAATTTCAGATAACCGGAATTTAATTATAAAGGATTTTATGATGACGGATAAAACCACTCATAACGACCAAAAAGGGAAAAGCCCGGTCGAAATTCTCAAAGATTCGCTTCTGATAATCATAACTTTGATCTTTGTTTTGTTATATGCGGCGGCATTCGGGGGAAAGCTCGATCCGCTCAAAGACAACACGATGCTGTTGCGGCTCGAACCGGTCATATTTATTCTGATCGGTTACTGTCTGGGACAAATGCCTGCACGCAAGAGTGAAAGATCTTTGAAGGAAGAAATTGTCCGGCAGACACAAAAAGCCGATGCCGCGCAATACGCCAAAGAAAAAGCGCAGATCGAGCGCGAAACGCTTGAAGAAAAGATAAAAAACGCCCGCAAAGTGTTGAAAAATATTGTTTCGGCGGAAACCAATAATCGCCAGAACACTCAAACCGAAGCCCTTAAAACGGCGGTCGGTATTTTGGATTCATAGACTTTGCAGTTTGAATGAAGGGTGTGGAAGCTAAATATTTTGAATTTGCGCTTGGTCGTAAAGTGAAAGATTTCAACACTTAGAAAAAAGCACAAAAAAAAGTGAAAAAAATATGTAAGATTTCGAAGAAAAAAAACATATATGAGTGTAAGCACTTAAACGACAAGTTGGAAAAGATTGATTTAGGAATGTTTTGAAAGAGAATATCTGAGATTTTTTTAGCTTGATGAATTGGTCAAAAAAATCGCTTATCTCAAACGCCTTCCAAGCGTTTCGGATTATCAAGGCATTTTTCAAAACTCTGAAACGCGTTCACCGGAATTTTTACAAAACGAAGTGTTAACAGGTTTTGTACGGATCCAAAAATCCGAAAAAACCAATGGCAATAGGTAAAGGTCTGAAAGCTCCTGCGGTTTGCTTTGTCAAAGTTTAGTTTCCCGCAAGTCTTCTCAGCCCACAAAATACAAAGGAGAAAAATTTATGTTGAATAACGTGATTGACCTCGCGCCCCACAACACGGTCGCGAGCTTTCAGGAAGTCAAAGCAAACGGCGACCCAAAATCTAACAAATTCGCCCTCGGCATTTTCGATACATAGGGAAAACGTCAAAGGACTGGAAAGAAATTGAAAAAGAATAATAAAGTAATCCGCAAACTCGAGGACAACGTTTCCGACGATTTTGAAGTAACCAAATGTCTGTGCGAAATCAAAGAAAAAATGAGTTTGCGCAAGAAGCAATAAAACATATCGAAGACTATTAAAGGAATTCGATTAAAGAAACCAAAAAAGAAGATAAAAAATATGTTAACAGGAAATCAAGCAGAACAAATAACAACTGACTGTATTCGACGGGCAACTGGTTATTCAGGGCAAATTAAGACAAATAGTGTTTTGAACACGGTCGGTGTTGTTGATGCTGAGGCTAGAGAAGCCGTAAACGATGAAATTGTAACTGCTTCGGACATTGGCGTTAAGCGTTTTGGTTATAGATTAGGTCAAAGCGATTTAACTTTCACCTCAGAGTCCAAATTTTTTGAACTTCGGGATGAGATTGCTGCAAAAGCAACACAGAAACAAGAAGAAAGTTTGGGTGAATCCATTGCCGCGAGTGCCGCATCAACCGTTGAAAATAAAAAAGACAAAAAGAAAAAAGAAAAAGCCGACACCAAAGGCAAAACTACTAAATCAAAGAAAAAGGTGAATAAAGAAAATGAATAGCCTCAAATGTAGTTTTCTAATAACTCAGATTTTATTTTTCGTGGGATTTTTATTTTTGATGAATATAAATATCATCGCACAAGTTGAGGTGAATATTACAGACGCAACCGCATTTCCGACTGTCGGAAATACAAATAAATGGCAAATTTCGGTTGGTTTTGATACGGACATTGACCTTCCGCAATCTCTTAGTGACATTGACAATCTTAAATTAAACTTGATTAAAAATCCTAAAAACTTCTCTCTAATAGAAGTAGAATCGGGACAAAAAATCGAGATAATTTATATCTTTATTGATACAACCCGCTATTACAATGCCGCCGGTCAATTAAAGAATGACCCTCACGGTGTAATTACTATTTTTCTTGACCCAAGCATTCGGCTTGACCCGAACAAAAACTATCATCTTTACATATTTAACGTAAAATTTGACGGAGGATTTGCAAACTTACCGCCTCAAAAAAGAGTAACAGTTCCGAAGAGCAACACGAATCCTTCCCCGTCCGGCACTCCGATACCGGACAAAGAAGACGATAAAAAAGATTCGCTATCCTTTACGGCGGCTGATGGTCGTGAAGACGCAAACATCTATGTTTCAGGTCAGGCCGTTGCATCCAAAGGTAACAAACCAAACTTTACGGGCGATATTAAGGTGGAGATTCCGTTCAGAAAAATAATCGGTAATCGAGTTCATAATTTCAATCCTTTTTTTGAGTTAAAAATTGGACAAGGACCCGATGTTGACCCCGACACAATGAAACTTGGGTTGAATTGGGAGTTTCCGGCTTGGAGGTATCGGGGCGATGATTTGAAATTTCCAATCCGGCGAATAATACTCAAAAATGCTCCTCAGATCGAAGCGGACAAAGATTGGGATAATGTCAATTTTATTATTGATAGCCGGTTGCGTTTTATGAGCCGAACCTATTCGGGAAAGAATGTTACTTTCTATTTCCGTCCGTTCATAGGGCAGGAATTTGGAAAAAATATTAATAGTCCTGTATCTGAAATTGAAGGGAAAATACTTTACAGACCCTTGCTCGGAACAACGATGAATTTAATTTTCCCGATTCAAAAGGGTGGAATTCATAACATTTCTTTTGAAGGTGAATATACCCGAAGATGGTTGCTCAAAAGAGAAACATATTTTGAAGAAACCGATGACAACGGTGTTCAGCCCTTACAGATTGGAAAAGGTCCACGTGATTATCTGCTAACTAAATTCAACCTAAATTTCACTAAATCTTTCGGATTAACATTAAGTTTTGAAAATGGCAGACTTCCGCCATCGTTTAAGACTGTAAATCAAAAAGTTACTTTCGGTTTGACCTATAAGATAAAACTGGATTAGTTCATTTAAATGATTTGAAAATATACAGGTTAAAGAATTTGGTTGGCGTTTATTAACGGGCATTGGAGATGTTGTGAAAGCCTTTCTTAATGCACTTTTGAAATAAATAAAATGGAGGACAATTAAAATGTCAAATTGTAAATGTTCAAGTGAAGAAAATGAAATAAATTTTAATGCAAAAGCGGCATATAACCAGCTTTATCAGAAATACACGCAACTTGCCGACATTATGGCGGCATATATGTCGGAAGCCGATTTGAAGCGTTCGGTCAGAGCAGAAAATGCTTTTACGATGGCGGAAGTCATAAGCCGGATAGTTGGCGGTTCGCCGACCGAAGGTTTTCCTGAATGTTGTCTGATCGGTAATAATTCGCAGTTTTTCTGCACGGGCGTTTTGATTCATCCGCGAATTGTTCTGACCGCCGCTCATTGTAATGACGGCATTACGCGGGTTGGACTAAATTGCAAAACTCAGAACGATCCGCTGATGGAACTGATTAAGGTACAGCGGTCGCGGGTTCATCCAAATTATCGTCCGGCAAATAAAATCAACGATATTACCGTCTTGATACTTCCACATAATGCGGTAACGCAATCTATCCCGATTGCCACCGCACAACAGATAGGCAACGCACAGGAAACAACGCTGGTTGGATTTGGAAACAATAATTTCAGCAGCACTTCCGGATTTGGTCTAAAACGGCAAGTTTCGGTTGGCATTGACCGTCACGGCGATATTAACGAAGCCGAAGCCAGACTTGGTTTTGAATCCGATCTTGAATTTACGGCGGGCGGAAACGGGCGCGATACCTGCAACGGCGATAGTGGCGGACCGGCATACATTATCGTTGACGGAGCTTTAAGAGTCGCCGGTTTAACTTCACGCCCATACCGCACTTTCAATCAACCTTGTGGCGAAGGCGGCATTTATACACGTGTTGATGTGCATCGTGATTTTATTCGGCAAGTTGCTCAAGAAAGCGGGTTTATTTTTGCATAATTTTGGTCGGCTGTTATTAAAGGGCTTTATAGCCGCCGGAAAAGCCTTGGGAAATGCCTGATTTATTAATTTTGAACGCTTTGCTATGGCGAGTGCGACTTTTTCTAAAACTTGCACTGATTTTAAGAACCAGATACTCGGCGTTTTGGGAGAATCTTCCCTAGTCTTTGATTTATAGGAGAAAAACCATGGACATTAATAAACTAACAGCGGTCATAACAATTTTAGTTACTTTGAGCATTGCGACGCTAGTATCTGCTTCCGTAAGTAAATACCAACTCTCTGAACAACAACTCTGTAGTGTTTGATGTTCAAAGAGATTTTCATTGAGGAAATAAGTTACCACTCTTCTACGGAAGCAGATACTAGTTGAAATACTCAGAGGAATTTGTACGAAATTCTTGAAACCACTATTCAATTCAGGAGGAAACACGAAACCTGTTAATCCCGAAATTTCCGCTAATCCCGAAATGCCGGTTAATCCCGAAGTTGAGCAGTGGGAAAAAGTCAAGATTTTTTTATTGACGATTATTTGCGGGATAATCACAGCATATTTGGCAAGTCCGCTGTTGGCGGGGATTTTTGAAGAGCTGTTTCCCAAGCCAGGTCAGTGCAAATTGGATTTTAGCATGGGAAGCACCGGTGTTTGCTGGTTTGAACTTAATGGAAATGGAATTTTTTTGGTCGTTACACTCGGGTTTTTGGCAAGCGGCGGTTCAGGACTTTGGAATTCAATTCTCGAATATCTACTAAAAATCAAAGATTTGAAAAAAACCGAAGTCAAAAAAGCGAAAGTAGAATATGCAATGACGGTCAAACAGGCTGAAATACAGGGAGCAATTCCCATTTGCTTAAATGAAAATAACAATGAGATTGAAACGAAATAGACAAAAAGGAGAAATTCATCAAAGGAGTTAATTATGGAAACAGTACAATTAAAACGGGGTCGCGGAACAATTAATTTAGTAAAGAGTGAAGATTTGATTGCAATTAAACCAAGTTCACAAGCCGAAAATGCAAATGTTTTGGAGACCACTTCAACACACACGAAACAGTTTGACACAGGGACTAATCTTGCCGGATTTCAAATTGTTAAAGTGAACGGCACAAAGGAAGAAATGGAAAAAACGCTTGACGAGTTTCGCAGTCACTATCTGATAGATGCCGGTTCGCACGTTTATCACACAGCGAAAAGTAATGCGCCGATTGTCCCGACGGGGAAAATCACTCTGCGTTTTACGCCCGAATCAACCAACGAGCAACGACAACAGATTTTAGACGAAAACAATCTCGAAATTTTCGATTCGGAAATCAAGCAAAATGAGGACGGTACGAGAATTGAAACATTTACCGTCAAAACGACACCTGACTCGCCAAATCCTTTAAAGATTGCCGAAAAATTACAGCAAGCCGGAGATGTTGTCGCGCTCGCTGAACCTGACTTGGCAACACCGGGGAGACTTTACGCTTTTCAAATACCGACCGACACTTTGTTTAAGGAGCAATGGCATCTGAAAAATGACGGAATTCAATTCGGCTCCAGCTTGGGTTTGAAACCGGGTGCCGATTCCCGCGTCGTCGCGGCTTGGCAGAGAGCGCAATCGTTTGGTTCACCGGCTTGTATTGTCGCCATAATTGATGATGGATTTGACCTGACACACCCCGATTTATCGGGCAATAGTAAGGTGATCGCGCCCTGGGATTTTTCAAGCAATTCCAATAATCCGGCTCCCAGAGATTTTCAACCCGATATGCGAAGCGGCGATTATCACGGGACTGCTTGTGCCGGTGTCGCTATTGGCAACGCCAACGGTGTCGGAATAATCGGCGCAGCTCCGAATTGTCGCTTTATGCCAATCAGATGGACGAGTACAATTTCCGACGATACTGTCAAGCGACAGTTTAGATATGTGGCTGCGAAAGGTGCCTGGGTTGTCAGTTGCAGTTGGGGCGTGTCGGGTGATGAATTTTATCTATCGACAGTAATGGACGAGGCTATTACCGAATGCGCAACCCAAGGTCGTAACGGATTAGGCTGTGTCATAGTTTTTGCAGCCGGAAACGACAATCACGATATAAACGATCCTGATGGAGGCACAGTTGACGGCTTTGCTATCCACCCGGACGTAATTGCTGTAGCTGCCTGCAACAGCAGGGACGAAAAATCAAATTATTCGAATTTCGGCAAGGAGATTTCCATTTGCGCTCCGTCAAACGGAACGGGAGGTAGAGGAATTCTAACCTCGGATGTTCGCGGAACATTCCAATTTCAAGGCATCACTTACGAAGCCGGATACGAAGCCGGTGATTATACAAAAACATTTGGCGGAACATCGAGCGCAACACCTCTGGTTGCAGGCATTTGCGCGTTGATACTGTCAGCCAATCCGGCTCTCACGGCTCGTCAAGTGAAAGAAATTCTTGAAAGCACGACGCGGATCATCGGCAACCAGGGTTCTTATATCAACGGGCATTCAATTTACTTCGGGTATGGTTGCGTTGATGCCGATGCCGCCGTTCAAAAGGCTCTCGCAGGTCTAGTTCCGACGGACAGCAATTCGAGGAAGGTTACTGAACCTGGTAAATACGAAACCGACGAAGAATTGACCAAAGCAACGACGACTTTATATGGTAAGGAATTTTGGGGTATTCAGCGGCATGAACTGATTGCGGGCGCAGCCGCTCGATTGCTTAACCCACTCGCCGGAACTGAAATCGCTCGAATTCTCGCACCTTTAGGCGATAACATCAACTTGCAGGACATCGCGGGTTGGGCTGACCAAATCAAAGGTCAAACGGCAAACGCTAATCAGGACACTGATACGCAACAATTTCTGACGGATTTTCCGAACGACGCGAGTAGAGACTGGCACTATGTGAATTTGCCGCTCGGCGCGACAAACTACGCCGAAGCTGCCGAATTAGGGTTCACCAGAGATGATGATGTTGTGCAGATGATTAGCGCATCAGTGCGCGTATTGCAGGGTAACTCGAATATTATGAGTGAACTTAACGCGCTTAGATGGCTCGTACATCTGGTCGGAGACGTTCATCAACCGATTCACGTCGGATGTGGTTTCGTTGACGCATCAGGCAACGTCCCGCGCCTCGTTTCTAACCCGCAAACAATAATTCAGCAAAATCTCCGGCATGACAGAGGCGGCAACAATTTAGTTTTGCCGGTCAGCGGAAGTGTTAGTTTACATTCTTATTGGGATAGCCGATTGGCTGGTGAAATTAATGTCCAGCCTGATGAACACTTTGACGCAGTTATTCTCGAAACCGAGACTTTTGCTGTGGAAACTGAAGATTCGACCAACTCGGAATTAAAGAAACGTTTTGTTGATAAACTTTCACGAATAATCGAGCAAGCAACAACAAATCGGAGAAATGATACGTTAGCGGTTCGGGCAAATGTTACACCACCCGACCAAAGGGCTGAACAATGGGCGAACAATTCGCTAGTGGAGGCGCGAAAGGCTTACCAATCATTGCGAATCGTTCGAAGATTAAGCGGCAGTAAATACAAAGTTTCTTGGGAAGGAAAAGCGGAATATGATGCGCGTTGTCAACCTATAGTGTCGCAGCAACTGACACAAGCAACGCAAAATCTCGCCGAATTGTTCAATGCAATTTGGCAGTAATAAATTGCTTGAAATGCGAATCAGGGGTTGAATTGGTGAACTGAAAAGTTGTTTGCAAACTCGAAATTAATGGTGAAAAGTGTCAATAGTAGGACGCGGATGAACCGAGGATCTGGCGAATGATCGCGGATTTCTAAACAAATCCGCGATCATTCGCTAAATCCGCGAAAATCTGTGTACCATTTCTTAATAATTTTCTAATCCTTGAAGTTTTAAGTCAATTTCACGGACATTTTTCAACTCCTGATTCGCATTTGAAGCAAAAGTAAGCGGTTTATTAAAAAAAACAAAACTATGGCTTGGAAATCGAAGGCAAAAAAAGCTTCGCCAAGTGATTTCTAAACCAAACAATATAGGAGAAAAAATATGTCAGAAGAAAATATGGATATAACTATTCCCGAAAAACCGGTTCAGTTCGATTTACCGCAATTGACGATTTCAGATGCGGAGGTTGACAGTTTGATTCGGGTTAATCGGGCGCGGGATACGTTTCAGGTTTCTGGAAGCGGTTTGACGGTCGCGGTTTTGGACACCGGATTGCGAACTTCGCACGTTGATTTTGCGGGCAAAGTTTTGGCGCAAAAGAATTTTACGGCGGATAACGGCAACAACTCGAATGATGCGAGCGACGGCAACGGACACGGGACGAATGTCGGTGGAATAATCGTTGCCAACGGTAGTCATACCGGAATTGCGCCGGGCGCAAGTATTGTGCCGATGAAGGTTTTGAGCAATGGCGGCGGCGGCGATTTTATCGCGGTGCGAGACGCGCTTCAGTGGGTTTTGGATAATCATCAGGCGTTTAATATTTCGGCTGTCAATATGTCACTCGGCAATTCGAGCAATCTTAGTGATGACACACCGTTTGCTAATGATGACACAACAAAAATAATCGCCAAGCTCAAGGCTCAAAATATTGCCGTGGTCGTTGCCGCCGGTAACGATTACTTTAAGTTCAAAAATCCGGGTATGGGTTTTCCGGCAATCTTGCGGGAAACAATTAGCGTCGGCGCGGTTTATGATGCCAGCGCGGGTTCTTTTTCGTATCGAAGCGGCGCGGTCGCCAACACCACCGGCAAAGACCGGCTCACCCCATTTTCGCAAAGGCTTCATCAAGACCACAACGGAGTAACCAAAACCGATATTTTCGCGCCCGGCGCGCCTGTTACATCTTCGGGAATTAACAACGACAACGGCGAATCCATCCAACACGGCACGAGTCAAGCCTCGCCCGTTACGGCTGGCGTGGTTATGCTGATGCAGGAGTTTTACAAGAATAATACCGGACGATTGCCTTCAGTTGATCTGTTGATTGACTGTCTGCGAAACGGCGGTGTTCCAATCGTTGACGGCGACGACGAAGATGATAATGTGCCGCATACGCAAAAAACCTATTTGCGCATAGATGCGCTACTGGCATTGGATGCCGTGCGCCGAAGTATGCAAATGGACCTTTTTACAACAAAAGCGGCTTACCATTAAGAGCAAACATTTACAAATTGAACCAAGGTCAGTAATTTATTCCGCAATAGTTGGTTGTAAATAAATTTACATTCACTAAGAAGGTAAAAATAGGAGATAAAAAATATGGATACGATTTTATTTTGGAATGACGTGGCTCTTGAAGCCAATCGGGTTAGTTTTACAAACGGAGCCGGAGAGCAGGGCGGTCCGACGCTGAGTTCGAGGGCCTTGGCGATTGTTCATCTGGCAATGTATGACGCGTTTGCGGCGGTTTCGGGTAATCCAGCGACACTTCCGGCTTATTTGCCGGGACTTCCGTCTGTGCCGACAGGTTCAACGACTGACGACGCGACCTCGGCGGCAGCTTACACCGCTTTGACTGCATTATTTCCGAGCCAGAAAGCATTTTTTGATGCAAAGATTTTGGAAGGCGGGAACAGTCAAGACCCCGGACACGAATTTGGTGTGAAGGTTGCAAAAATGATTTTGGCTGACCGCAAGAATGATTCGGGAGCCGGTTCGGAAGGCTATACGCCTTCGGGCGGTGTGGGGAAACACGACGTTGATCCAGATAATCCGCAAGGGTTTCACGCACCGTTTTATGGTGAAAGGACACTGACTTTTGCCGTTACCTCGCCGACACGCCATCGGCTACTGCCGCCATATCCGGTTGGAAGCACGGATTATAACAAAGCGTTCAAACAAGTTCTCGGTAACGGCATTGCGCCCGAATTGATGGGAACAGTTCCGTCAGGGATCAATAAACGAGATGCCATAGAAACCATCATCGGAGTTTTTTGGGGCTACGATGGCGCGAAAGGTTTAGGAACTCCGCCGCGTCTTTATAACCAAATTGTGCGGGCGATTGCTGATGCACAAGCGACTTCGCCCGCCGAAAATGCACGGCTTTTTGCGCTTATCAATGTAGCGATGGCGGACGCAGGGATTTTGGCATGGGAAGAAAAATATATCCACGAATTTTGGCGACCAGTGGTCGGCATCCGCAAAGACCCGACTAATCCCGATTCAGGCTGGCTGCCGCTTGGTGCGCCGAATACAAACACCTACGATGCTGAAAAAGGTGTTGGCAAAAAGAATTTTACACCGCCCTTTCCGGCTTACCCGTCGGGACACGCGACCTTTGGCGCGGCGGCTTTTCAGATGGCAGAACTTTACTTCGGCTCAATCCGTCCAGGCATTGATGTTGCCAAAAATGTGAAATTTACATCGGACGAATTGAACGGCAAAAACGCCGACAATAAAGGTGCGATTCGCCCCGAAATTGAAAGAACTTTTACCGACGGCTTTAAACAAATGATTGAAGAAAACGGGCTGAGTCGGATTTATCTCGGCGTTCACTGGAGTTTTGATGCTTTTGCCGTCAAACCAAACGGCAAGCCCGATTTAACCCAAAATATCGGCGGCGTTCCGCTCGGCATAAATATTGCCAAAGACATCTTTGCCAACAATATGCAGAAATCAAATGTCTAGGAAATAAGCCCCGGCGTTCAGAGTTACTTTCTTGAGGAGTAACTCTGTCCACAATTTGAAATCAATAAGAGAGATTGAAATGACACTTAATAAAAGAATCTTTGACTTGATGGAAGTCAAAGCGGATGACCACGATATTGATTGGCTAAAAAGTAGTTTGCAAGCTGCCGTCGAGGTTGAAATGTTTACAATTCCGCCATATCTTTCCGCAATGTGGTCTATAAAAACTATCTCGCATTTTGCGTATCGGTCAATAAAAGTAATTGTCAAAGAAGAGATGTTGCATTTGGGATTGATGTGTAATCTGCTGACTGCTCTCGGTGAAGTTCCCAAAATGAATGTTAAGGGGCATTCGCCGCATTATCCGAGCCGGTTGCCCGGTAATATTAATCCAAAGCTGACCGTTGCCTTACAAGGGCTTTCAAGTGAATCGCTCGAAACATTTATGGCAATTGAACTACCTGAAAACGGGTCGGTCGTTGGAAAGATGAGCGAAACTCTGATGGCATTAACCGAAGAATTCTCGACCCTCGGAGCTTTCTATACGGCGATTCTTACGGCGTTTGAAAAACATCAGCCGGCATTACCCGTAGTCAATCAACTGGAAGATGCGACCATTGATTTGTTTAAAATTACCGATATTAGTTTAGTCCGAACTGCAATCGGAATAATTAAGCAACAAGGCGAAGGCTCGAATGGTACACCGGAAGATACTGGACCGAATGATTTGGCGCATTATTATCGGTTTGGTGAAATTTTTTTCGGGAAGAAGCTACAAAAAGATGTGACTACCGGAAACTGGGACTTTAACGGCGATGCGATAGTTTTCCCCGATGTGTTTCCAATGGCGGCGATTCCTAAAGGCGGCTATCAAAAAGCAGATGTTAAGCCGGAAGTTTGGGCATTATTAGAAGAGTTTGACAGTAATTATTCGACAATGCTTAATCAACTTCAAGCTGCATGGGAAGGCGGTTCGCTGGATGAAGCGGTTGGGGCAATGTTCAGTTTGAAGCAATCAGCTGTCGCTCTGATGGCGATACCAATTCCAAATGGTAATGGCAATTATGGTCCCTGCTTTCGTTTGGTGTAAAGAAATTAGGAAAAAAAAGGAGAAAAACATTATGGCAACATTAACAAAACTTAAAATTCATCCATCTATCGGCGTCGCACGAATCGGTAATCATCCGACAGAGTATTTTATCGGTCCCGAAGTGCCGAATGGATTTATCAAACCCGATCAAATCGGGGGCTTTAAGACTGAAGATACCGTGGACTCGAATATTTTGAAAATAAAAAGACAGGGCGCAAGATTTAGAGTTTTTGCCCACTATGACGATGGCAGTATCAAAGAATTGAATTCTGAAAATTCCCAAGTTACTTGGAAAGTTAAGATCGCCAATACAAAGGCGCGAGGCAAAGGATTTTATGGAAGGTTTGACATGGCAGCTCAGCGTCGTAATGATTTTGTGCAAAATGAAACCGACCGCAAAAGTCTTGGTTTAGAACCTGGCGAACTTGTCATTTCAGGCAATGGTCGCGCAGAAACTTTTGAAAAGGTCAAGTTTAAGGTTAAAGACATTGATGGAACAATTTTGTCATCCGATGACATTTTATTAGGCGAATGTAAAACCGATGAAAAAGGCAGATTAGTTGTCCTCGCCGGATTCGGTAAGACAGGTTCAGTTAAAAACGTGCCGCTCGGCGATTATGCCAACAATAACTATTGGTTTGACGATATTTCCGATGGCTATGTCAAAGCAACCGTGCAAATTAACGAAACCGGAGAAACCATTGAGGCTGACGATGCTTGGGTGTTATGCGTTCCGCCAAAATACGTTCCCGAAATGCACCCGCTCATTACTTATTATGACGCTTTGTTAAATAAATACTGGCTCACTGGCATCATTGATGAGCCAGAAAGACCGCTCTTTTATCGGGATATTTATCCAATACTAAAACGGGCTGAAAATATCGTTCATCTTCACAGAATGCCGGGACGGCATCGAACAATTAAATCCTTGCTCGATCCGAATGCGGACATAGATGATAAAAAGGCTCTATTTGAAAGGCTTAGGAAAAGAGACGGTTCCGGCGGGGCAATTGCGAATATGCCAAGAATGTTCGGAGATGGTTATGGACAACAACTTCCATCCTCCAAACTTGCCTTAACTGATTACCAACTTTTAACTCTCAGTAAATGGGTAAATGGTGAATTTGATATTGATACCATCGCAAATACGCAGCCTTCCAATGCAATAACTCCTGATGGACTTGACCAAGCGGCACTTGAAAATTGCATCGGCGGTGCGTTTTACCCCGGAATTGAAGCAAGTTGGTACTTGAGGGACGAATATTCATTTATCGAGCCATTTAGACTGGATTCAACGCAGATTGTTCCGGGCGATATTACAAAACAGATGGCTTTGCCATGGCAGGCAGATTTTCTCGCCTGCAAAAAAGAAAGAGATGTCAACGAAGCCAATAAATTCATAGTTTGGTGGGCATATGCCAGACCCGACGATGTGTTTTTTGAAGGAGCGGCGGAAATGCACGAATGGACTCCTTCGAGCGAATTTACTGAATATGAAGATATGGTTGAAAAATGGATGAAACTCGGTTTTGTCGTTGAAAAAGGCGGCAAATATGTTGAAGTTCAGCGGCAAATTTTGCCGAATCCTTAGTTAACCTGAGTCTTGAGTTGAAAATTAGAAAGAAATTGGCCGCAGATGAACCGAGGATTTGTTGAAAATATTTCTTAATTTTCAAGTAAGCAAAAACTATGCCGCTCAGTAATGAGGTTTAGTTATGAAATCAATAATAATTATTGGCGGTGGTCCGGCGGGGTTGGCATTAGCCGCCGGACTTTCCAAATTTGCCATATATGATATAACGATTGTCGAAAAAACTAATTATGACAACATTTTTTCCGGCGAACATCTGCAAGCACAAATACTGCCCATCTTTGAGCAATTGAATATCCCAAAAGAAATATTGTTTGAAAATTCAACTCATTGTGCGGGAAGATTTGGCGATTGGGCAGGCCGTTCGATTTTATCACAAAGTATTTTTAATCCGTTCGGGCAAGATTTTATTGTTCACCGACCGGCATTTGAAAGAGTTTTAGCAGATTATCTGAGAACAAAAGGGGTGAACTTTTTTCTTGGCAATAGCTTACAAAAAATCGAAAACGGCAAAATTACAATTGGATTTGAAGTCTTAAGATATGATTATTTGTTTGATTGTTCAGGTCGAACATCGCGTAAATTTGATAATCAAAGAATCGTTTTTGATAATCTGATCGGGATTTCTTTTTATGATCCTGATGGACGAAGTGATAATGCAAAAGTTGTCATCGAGTCGGTAGAAAATGGTTGGTGGTACCAAACTTCAAATGAACAAATGAGCATTACGACTTTTTTTACCGATACTGATATTTACCAAAATTTGAATCGAGAATTACAGAAAGAAATTGATAAAACGAAAGTTATAAAGAATTATTGTCGAAGTTTGAAAGGTGAACCGAAGCATTATTCAGCATACACTTCGATTCTGAAAAATTCACCGAGCGGAATTTATCAGCTTGGCGATTCGTATTTTAGTTTAGACCCGCTCTCTTCACAGGGCATATTTAAGGCGTTTAGTCAGGCTTTGGAGATAACCGATATTTTTTCAAAGACCCATATTGTTAAGGCGATGTCTGAATTTTATATAGAGCAAAAGAAGGAATTTTTCAGAAATCTTAAGTTCAGAGAATATTTTTACCGGCAAGGATGGAAAAAATATAAGTCGGAATTTTATAAAAGGCGAATCGAATTAGGAATGTTTAAATTATCTGAAAAAAATCGAAAAAATAAAAAATCGGAACTTATGACAAGCGACTTGTTTAAATAACGGAATTTATTACACCAATGGGGCATATTGGGGTGAACAAATTGAGGAGAAAAACTTATGAGAGATGAGAAAGAATACGGCGAAAATATTACCAAAACAAACTATCAGGCAAGCAAAAAAGGTGTCGTCGCACTTGGTGTTTATTTGGTTCTGATGATCGTTTTCAGTTGCGGAATGTTGGTTATCTTGATGACAGCTGAAACCGATTCGGCAAAAATCGAGGCTGCCGAAAAATCAAAAGCCTGTGCCGCTTGTAATTCAAACGCTAATACTGCTAACTCGACTTTAGATAAAAAAAGGGACTTTAGACAAAATTAACTGACCAAGGAATTTTGCTAAGTCCAATGTTTTCAAC
>JANPDZ010000951.1:0-2315 GCA_031431735.1 Acidobacteriota bacterium
AACGCTAAAAGACGCTAAAAAAAGCGAAAATGATTCAATCTAATTTTCTATTTCGTGCCTTTCGCGTCATTTCGCGGGCAACTTTCTTAAAAAGTTCCAACAAATTCCAACTAAGCAATAACTATGCCGCTCAGTAATGAGCAGATTCATCCAAACTATCGGCAACGGGATCAATATTTTCGTGAATGTCATCGCTATTTATGCAACCTATTTCTTCGATAATTTCTCCGACAAGCAAAAGATGTTTTTGAATATCAATGGAAAGATGTTCGGATTCAGGCAGAGTTTGCTTTAAATCTTCGAGTTTTTGCAGTTGTTCCGAGATAGAAATGTCAAAATTTCGGAACTGATAAAAATAATTACTTTCAGTTATCCAACTTTTATTTTTCTGCAAAAGCCATTTCATAATTTCTTCCCAACTTTAGTTTAACTTAATTAATCAATTGGACAAAATTTTTCAAATTATTTTTGCTTATAGTAAGGTTCGCCGTTTTCCTGCGTCTATTTATATTGAGGTTGATAAAATTGCACTTTTCTACCCGACTTTTGCAAAAAATACTTGACGTAATTGTTGAATATGGCTAGACTTGGGTGCTTAAAATCTTTTGGATTTACTGTTAAAGTGTGGAAATCCACTGACTTATATCGGTAAAACGCACATTGTCTTGCAATCAGACAAACTGAATAATGAGATTACTCTTCCCGATAATTCAAAATTTAGGAGAAAAATTATGAAAAACTTTTACAAACTTTTACCACTTTTAGCGATTGGGGTGATTCTTTGCTTAACTTCAGTTTCAAATGCACAGACGAAAAAAAAGAAAACGAATTCAAAGAAACCTACTACTAAGAAAACTATCTCAAAGAAAGATACCGAAGCCAATTGGAAAACCTTTTACGGCGATGGCTTTAACATTTTGATGCCTACAAAGGTTGAAGAAAAGAAATTTTCTGTTTATATCCCTCAAACAGGAGTCACGGGAAATGGTATAAATTATAGTGCCATTGAAAAAGAAACCTATTTTAATATTGGTGTGGCACCCAATGGCTTTGCTGTGGCTTTTCCTTCAAGCGTAAAAACCGCAGACGCTAATGCTGCTGTTATGTTAAAGGAAATTCCAGGTTCAAATGGAATGTGCGCTCGTTATTGGAACGAGGGAATAAAATGTCGATTGGATTTCATAAAATCAACTCAAGTTGATGATACCTTTCTTCTTGAATTTTATATGTTTATTAACAACAAAGCTGTTGGACTTGTTCGTGGAATCAGCACACCTTCTCGAACATATCAACTATCGGTTGTGAACCTAGAAAAATACGAACAATCGACACTTGAAAAGTTTTTCAATTCATTCCGACTAACAATTAAATGAGTTAAAAACCTCCGTCTTTTTGCAAAATGTTCTACAAAACAACAAGTTCCAAAATGAAAAATCTAATGAACATAAAGTTAAAAATTCAGGAGAGTCTTATATGCTAAAGAAAATTATCGCCCATATTTTACTACTTCCATACAATATTCTGTGTTTTCTAATGGTAGCAGTTATTGCCATTGTAGGTGGCGCAACTCGTAACTACCAGGCACGAGAGTTAGCCGAATCTATTGAAAATAAAAGGAAATCTACGGGTCTGTTTGTCTTTATACAGATTCTTGTTTTCGTTATTTCAATAGCTTCTACAAAACCGGTTGGAGTTGTTATTGGTGGTGGTTTTGTTGCTATTTCGATATTAGGAAAATATCTGCTTTCAAATAGTGGAGCATCATTTTATCAATCTGCGAGTCATTCAGACTATCAGCTAAATTATTCGTCAAATTCAAATGATGCCGACTACTATCAACAAAACCAATATCAAGGACAAAATCGTAATGACGAAGAACGCCGAAGACAAGATGCCGAACGCGACCGACAACGACGAGAACAGCAAGAATATTACGAACGCCAACAACGAGAAAGCCAACAACGCCACGACGAACAAATGCGTCGGGACGAAGAGTCTCGGCGAAGAAACTGGGAAGAACAAGACCGGCGACGCGATGAACAAAATCGGAAAAATTCGGGACGTTTTTGAAAAAACGATTTAATATTTGAAATTGATTACCTATTAAATTTCATTACTGAGCGGTCTAAAAATTGCAGTAATTTTGAAAACTAAGAAATGTTGCCCACGAAACACACTAAGTAAAAGAAATTTAATAAACTACCCCACGAAGAAATTTCTCGAAAATTAGATTTTGCCACCAAGAAAGCGCGAACCAAAGTTGATAAGAGTTTTATATTAACTTCTAAACTTAGCGGATTTGGCATTTTGGTAAT
>JANPDZ010000952.1:0-1517 GCA_031431735.1 Acidobacteriota bacterium
AATCGGTCTTGGCTATTATTTTTTCTCTGCAAGCAAAACGGCTTCGGGCGCGGACGGCAAAAAATCAATCGCCATTTTGCCTGTCCAACCTTTAACGGCGGAAAATCGTGATGTGATTTATGAATTTGGCATTGCCGATTCACTGATTCTCAAACTCAGCGCGGCGAAAAATCTTATCGTCCGACAACTAAGCGCGACGCGCAAATATGCAGACATCGAGCAAGACGCAATTGCCGCGGGACGAGAGCAGCAGGTTGATTATGTTCTCGCCTCGAATTATCAAATTGCCGACGGCAAAATCCGCGTTACATCACAGCTTTTTAATGTCGCTACGGGGCAAGCGGAAGAAACCTACAAAAGCGAAAAAGAAACGAGTAATATTTTTGCGACGCAGGACGCGATTGCCGGCGAAGTCGGAAACATTTTGTTGGCGCGATTTTCAGCGACGGAAATCGGTTCTCTGGCAAAGCGCGGGACGACCAATGAAGAAGCGTATCGGCTTTATCTGCAAGGCATGATTCTATACGATCAGCGCGGTCGGCGGAATGTAAAAAAAGCGTTTGAAAATTTTGAGCAAGCGGTCAAACTAGACCCGAATTACGCGCTTGCCTGGGCAGGTATAGCTCGCACTCACCAAGAATATCAAAAATCGATCGAAGCAGCCAATAAAGCGTTGGCTCTGGACCCAAATCTTTCTGAGGGGCATAGCGCATTATGCGCGAATAAACTCACGTATGAATATGATTTTGCCGGAGCGGAACGCGCGTGCAGGCGTGCCCTGGAACTAGATCCTAACTCGCCGGTTGCGCATAATATTTATGCAAGTTTCCTTACGAGTCGCGGGCAGTTTGACGAGGCTATTGCCGAGATCAGGACTGCCATAGACCTTGACCCGACATCGTATTTTAATCAGCGAGTTTACGCGAATGTCTTGTATTTTGCCCGACGCTATGAAGAAGCCGTCGCACAATACAAACGAATGGTCGAAATGGATGAGGAAGCCGCGCCCAGTTACGAATGGCTTGTTAGAACATTGGAAGCGCAGGGAAACGAATCTGAAGCATTTGAGTGGTTTCTTAAATCTCTAACACTTCGGAAAACAGATAATGAGACCATTCAACGGTTCAAGACGGCATATCAAAAATCAGGTTGGCAGGGCGTTTTGCTTGAGAGAGACAGGGCTGAAAATGGTAATTATTTCCGGCGCGCGGGCGTTAATGCCAGATTAGGTAACAAAGACAAAGCATTCGAATATCTGGAAAAATCTTATCAAGAACATGAGTGGTTAATTCCATTTCTTCAGGTAGAGCCACAACTTGATTCACTGCGCGATGATCCGCGATTTGATGAATTGGTCAGACGAGTCGGATTAAAATAATTTGATTGGAACGCGAAGCGGACTGGAGCGCAAGCGTCCCCGCTTGCATACGCCGCGTTTTCCAGCAGCGTAAAGAGTTTCGGACAAAATCAACTTGATTTCTGCTCAAACGCCGTTTTCGCGTCGGAAGCCGACGCTC
>JANPDZ010000953.1:0-7379 GCA_031431735.1 Acidobacteriota bacterium
TTTTCTTTTTTAATTTGAATAAAGCCAAAAACCAAAGACCAAAATCCAAAGACCTAACGGGATATTTTTCACTCAATGATTCCTTCCGCTTTCGACCGAATTTCACGTTTCCGCATAAATCGCAGCCCAAAAGCGATCAACGCCAAAGAAAAAAACACTCCGGCAACCGTGGTCGGCGCAAAACAAATTCCCTGTTTTTGTTCCTCTTTTGCCGGAGTCGGTGTTGGAACCGGAACATCAGCAAAAACACTGCTAAAATTTAGCATTAAGATAAATGCCGACAGAATCAATTGTTTTCTCATAGATCTATCCTCGCCATATAAGATTTGCCGAGCATTATATCACCAACTTTCTATTTTTTGAGTTATTTTATTCTTGGGTTTCACTTTGCCTCAGGGTTTATTCAAAGTGGGCGAGAATAAAAAACAATCGCGCTTTTTTATGTGAAATTATCAGCTATCAGCTATCAGCTATTCCGAAGATAAACGGTTACTTTTCGGAATAACTGATAGCTAAGCAGTTGAACATAAGTTTTGCGACTTTATGAAATGCTTTGAGTCCCGTCTTTAGACGGCTAACCGCCAGCGAAGCGCGGCGGTTTTCAAACTAAAGTTTGGACTCTGAACGAAGCAAAATGTCGTAAAACTTATGTTCACATGCTTAATAGCTGATAACTGATAACCAATTCTTCGCCTTTGGCTACTTTGAACAATTCCTGCGCTTTGCGTCTTTGCTTCTCAGTCGGGAAACAATCGTAATGCGTCAGTAAAAAGTTACAGATAAAATCTGCGCTAAAAGATCGGGCGCAGAGCAACCCTTCCTAACCTGTAATTGGTTTTATCAGGTCTTTTTAACCTTTAATTTGAGAAAAGATGAAAGATTATCTATCAATTTACAGCAAATTTGAGGTCTGGAAGGGTTGCTTAACGCTATTGTGCTTTGCGCCCGCATTTGTTGAAATATGAATGCCTAACTTTTTAGTGAGGCATTACAAACAATCAAAAATCTCTATTGACATCGGCAAACGTATGAATGTAAAACTAATAGAGCAAATTTAATTTAGAAACTAAGGAGATCATACTTCATGACAGCAAAACTCAATCAAGTCATCGCCATCGAAAAAGGTGCCAAAAACAGACTTTACTCAGCCATTACCGAACTGCATAAAAACGCTCAAAAAGCCGATTTGTATTACGGTTTCAGCAAAGCCTACGAACCGAAAGAAGAAGGCAGCGAACAATTTCCGCCCGAACAGAAAAAGGTTATGCTGCGCTCAGACGATGTGCTATCGGAAACGAAACAACTTTTCGCAGAATTTCTCGACATCACCGCAACGAAAGATTTCGCCAATGTTGCCGCCAAGGCAGACATCAAGATCGGCGGAAATATTTTGGTTGCCGATGTGCCCGTTCCGTATCTGTTGTTTTTGGAAAAACAATTGACCGATCTTCGCACATTTATTGATAAAATGCCGACTTTGGACGAATCGGAAGATTGGCGCAAAGACGAAGCGACCGGGCTTTTCAAGACCGAACCGACCAAAACCCACCGCACCGCGAAGGTTCAGGAAGCGATCGTGCTTTACGATGCGACCGAAAAACATCCGGCGCAAACGCAGCTTATTACAAAAGACGTGATTGTCGGCTACTGGAATCAAGTCAAACAATCCGGCGCGATCACACGCGGCGAAAAACGCAAATTGCTCGAAAAGGTCGAAGCCGTTTTGAACGCCGTCAAATCCGCCCGCGAAGAAGCCAATTCGATCGAAGCACCCGATAAAAAGGTCGGTGCGGATCTGCTTGAGTATATTTTCGCCTAATATAAATGTAAAGAAATGGGACGCGGACAAACACGGATTCAGCGGATTTGCGCGGATTTATTTTTTAGATGTATCCGCGAAAATCCGTAAAATCCGTGTTCGTCCGCGTCCCATTTCTTTATTTTATCTCAAGACAAACTGTTTAAAAGGTTGATTGAAAGCGCATCTTCGGGTAATCTAAACCTTGAGCCGTTTGGCTCAACTTGGACAAGCTGAATTTTAAGCTGAAGTTGAAAAAAAGTTTTTTGCAGGTTCGAATCCTGCTCCCGCGAAAACAATTGACGCGGGATGGCGGAATTTGGCAGACGCACTCACCTTAGGTTGAGCGAAACTATCAAACTTAATTTATTCCAAGAATTTGAAAACATCGGTAGAATCCATCTCTACTTGTCAATACAAATTTGTCGTTGTTGCGGGTTCAAGTCCCGTCGTTCCCGCCAAAAATCACTTATGGGAACGTAGCTCAATGGTAGAGCGGCGATACTAAGACTTAAAGATTGACATTAAACGCCGTTGGATTCTAAATGCCGAAAAGCGATTTAGCTCACTTAGCAGAGCATTCGAATGATAATCGAAGGGTAATCGGTGCAATTCCGATAATCGAAACCAATGGCGGGGTAGATAGGCTACATCTACTCCGCTTTTTATTTTAAATTCCTCTTGTTAAATTCTTGACACTCCGCGCTCCGAAAGATAAATTACCTAAAGATAGTTCAATTCCTGTTATTTCCTTTTTGCAATCAGTAAGATTTTGTTGGTTTTTCCGATTGACGGGAAAATTCATCAAGCGAGGTTTAAGTTTATGATAGTTTCCCGACGTGATTTTTTGAAGGCGACGAGCATTGCGCTTGGAACTTTGGCTTTGCCATCGTGGGTTTATTCGGCTGATTTAACGTCTGCGCCGATGCCGGAGGTTGATAAGAATAAACTTGCCGATGCCGCGCTTTCGTTGGCAAAAAAGCTCGGCGCGTCTTACGCCGATATTCGTATCAATAAATACCGGCTCGAAACTCTCGCCACCCGCGAACGGCAAGTTCAGAATGTTTCACGCGGACAAAATTTCGGTTTCGGTGTGCGCGTTCTGATCAAAGGAACTTGGGGATTTGCGGCGAGTCCGATCTTAACGCCCGAAGAGGTTCAACGCGTCACTCGCGAAGCAGTCGAAATTGCCCGCGCCAATTCTGTTTTTCAGACAACGCCGATAAAACTCGCGCCCGCGCCGAAGGTTTCGGGAAATTGGAAAAGTTCGTTTCAACGCGACCCGTTCGAGGTTCCGATTGACGATAAAATTCAATTTTTGATGAAGCTCAACGAAGCCGCGCTCGCCGTCAAAGGCGTCAGCTTCGTCAATTCTTCGATGGCTTGGGTCAACGAACAGAAATTCCTCGCGACTTCGGACGGTTCGCGCACCGAACAGTATATAATTCGCGGACTTCCGAATTTCAGCGTGACGGCGATTGACCGCGCTTCGGGCGATTTTCAAACGCGCAACGCGCTCGCGCAAGCGCAATTAATCGGCTACGAATACACAAACAGCTACGATTGGATCAGCGAAGCGAAACAAGCCGCCGAAGAATCGGTCGAGAAACTGAAGGCAAAACCCGTCGAAGCCGGAAAATACGATCTGGTTCTGCATCCATCGCATCTTTTTCTGACGATTCACGAATCTGTCGGACATTCGACCGAACTCGACCGCGCGATGCTATGGGAAGCAAATTACGCGGGAACTTCTTTTCTCACGCCCGATAAAACCAACAAACTGCAATTCGGTTCAAAGATCGTCAATTTCTTTGCCGACCGGACTCAGGAACACGGACTCGCGACCGTCGGTTGGGACGATGAAGGCATCGCCGGACAGCGTTGGGATCTTGTCAAAGACGGAACTTTTGTCGGTTGGCAGACGACCCGCGATTTAGCTCCGCTGATCGGACAAAACAGCTCTCGCGGCTGTCTGCACGGCGACAGTTGGAGCAGTGTGCCGTTTCCGCGAATGCCGAATGTTTCACTCGCGCCTTCAAAAGACAACGTTTCGGCGGAAGATTTGATCGGCGGGGTCGAAAAAGGGATTATGATTCACGGACGCGGCAGTTATTCGATTGACCAGCAGCGTTACAATTTCCAGTTCGGCGGACAAACCTTCTGGGAAATCAAAAACGGCAAAGTCACGGGAATGCTCAAAGATGTTGCGTATCAATCGCGAACGACCGATTTTTGGAACGCCTGCGACGCGCTCGGCGGCGAAAAAACTTACCTTTTGCCCGGCACATTCAACGACGGCAAAGGCGAACCCGGCCAATCAAACGCCGTTTCACACGGTTGTCCGGTTGCCCGTTTTCGCGGGATCAATGTCTTAAACACCGCCACGCAAAATAACGCCTGATTTTGGAGAAAACTAAAATGTTATTAACTGAAAAAGAAGCCCGGGAAATTACCGAAAAAATTCTTTCCTACGTCAAAGCCGATGATGCGCAGGTTTCCCTGAGCAGTGAAAAAACTTCGCATCTACGGTTTGCCCGCAACGCTTTTTTGACAAGCGGAAATACGGTCGAACGCGGCGCGAATATCACAGTTTGGAATAAACAAAAACGCGGCGCGTCTTCGACTTCCGATTTCAGCGACGAGAGTTTGAAGGCAATGGTCGAACAAGCCGAACAAGTCGCGGAAATTTCGCCGGTTGACCGTGAATATCTGCCGACTTTGGGAGCGCAAACCTATCAACCGTCAAACGGTTTTGTCGAATCAACCGCCAATCTTTCGCTTGCGAACCGCGCAAGGAGCATCGGCGACATCTTAAAGAACAGCACAAAATCCGGCGTGATCAGCGCAGGTTTTCACCAAACACGCGCCGTCGCCCAAGCCTTTGCGACAAAAAACAAAAATTTCGGTTTTGAACAGCGGACGTTCGCGAGTCTTTCGATGACCGCCCGCGTCGAAGACGGTTCGAGTTCGGGTTATTTTGCCCGCAGTCATTTCGACATTGGTCGGCTCGACACTGCCCGTATCGCCCGCGAATCAATTCGCAAAGCGGTCGAGGGGCGCAATTCAAAGACAATCGAACCCGGCGTTTACAGCGTCATTCTCGAACCGCAAGCGGTCGCCGACCTTTTGGGCGGAATTTCAAATCAATTTGATGCCCGCAGTGCCGAAGAAGGGCGCAGTCCGTATTCGCTTTCAAACGGCAAAACCAAACTCGGACAGAAAATTTTTGATGAACGCCTCAACATTTACAGCGATCCGTGGAACGCGGAACTTCCCGCTTCGCCATCGGCACAAAGCGGAATTCCGGCTCAAAAAATGTATCTGATAAAAAACGGAGTGCTTGAAAATCTGATCTATAATCGCTTTTGGGCGAAAAAAAGCGGCAAAGAACCAACGCCCGGTCCGGTCAATACGATTATCGAATCAAGCGAAAAGGCTTCGGGCATCGAAGAAATGATTCGCTCAACCAACAAAGGTTTAATCATCAGCCGTTTCTGGTATATTCGCGGCACCGACCCGCGCACGGCAAGCGTGACGGGTTTGACACGCGACGGAATCTGGCTGATCGAAAACGGCAAAATCACCGCCCCCGTCAGAAATTTCCGCTTTAATCAATCAATTATTCAAATGCTCGCAAACGGAAATGTCGAAATGATCGGAACGCCCGAACACATCGGCGACGGCACCGCTTCGCTTCTTCCGGCTTTGAAATTAAAGACGTTTAATTTCACGTCGGCTTCGGATGCGGTTTAACAACATCTGGTACGGATTTTCCTTTTGCCATAAATTTACTTTTTTGTCTCTTTTCTGGCTTTCGCCACTAATTCTCTAATTTCCGCCGCTAAAGTCGGTGCGTGAAACGGAATGCCGTCTTTGATCGTCCATTCGATGCCGCCGGTTTTAACAACTTTTCCGTCGCGGATCTCTTCGATGCCGGTCGGATACAAGACCTTGAAATTTTCCAAGGGGTTACCGTTGACGACGATCAGATCGGCTTTGAATCCGACGCGGATGCGCCCGAGCGTGTCTTCTTGTCCGAGGATTTTCGCGTTGTTCGAGGTGACGTGCTGAATGACCTTGAGCGGATGAAAACCGGCTTCCTGATGAAGTTCGAGCTCGCGAATCAGCCCGAAACCATACATTTGATAGATAAAACCCGCGTCTTCGCCCGCGCCTATTAAACCTCCGCGCCTTTCAAATTCCAATAATGCCTTCATCCAGATGCGGTAGTTTTCTTTCCAGAAAGTTTCGTCAGTCGATGTCCAGCCGATAAAATACGAACCATGATTTGCCGGATTCGGTTTGAAATATTCTTCCAACACCGGATGCAGATATTCGGCAAACGCCGGATTCGTCTGGGCGCGTTGCAAATCGCGTGAGGCTTCGTAAATATCGAGCGTCGGATTCCACGCAACCTTTGCTTCGACCATTCCGTCGAGCACTTTCATCAAACGTTCCCAATCCGCCTCGCGCCAGAGTCTTCCGGCATAACGAAAACGGTCAACTTCGTTGTTGTAATTATAAAAGGACGGAAAATTTTGTCGGCCGCTTTCGATCGCCGCGTCCGGAATGCCATACCAATGTTCGATGCTCGTCGTGCCAAATTTTATATCGTCCCAGGTGTTTGTTTCCTCAACGCCCGTGTGATGCGCGACACGCAAACCTTGTTTATGCGCCTCGTCCATCAATGCTTCCATTATCTTGCGGTCAACGCCGAAAAGTTTGATACCGTCATAACCGGCTTGTTTTATTTCACGCACCTTGGCGCGGGCTTCTTCCGCATTTTTCGCGCCCGGGAAAACACCGTAGGCAAATATTCTTGGCGCGTAGATTTCGTTTTTCGCCGAGTTTTCACGCCAGCCGAGAGTTTTCGCGTATGCGCCGACATCGCGCACGGTCGTAATTCCGCAGGCGAGCCACATTTTCAAACAATATTCGACTGGTTGCGCCGTGCCGCCGCGCTCGTCCTGCGTGTGGCCGTGAAGATTGATCAGACCGGGCAAAACATATTTTCCGCTTGCGTCAATCTCGACTTCCCCGCTCGCCGGACGCTTTGCGCTGCCGTCTTTGACCGCGACCGGATCAAGCCCGGCGATCTGCGTGATGATGTTGTTTTCAACCACAATATCATAAGGTCCCGAAGCCGGTTTGCCGCTGCCGTCAACGATCATCGCATTACGGATGACCAGACGGCTGTAACGCTTTCCGCTGGTGATTTGCGATGTTGTTTTTTGCGGAAAAACAGTTAATTGAAAAACAAAGCTGACACAAAATAAGAAAGAAAAAGCGCGGACGATTTTTTTTGACATAGAATTTTTTTGAACGATTCAGATAGGTAAAACAAGTATGAGAAATTTAACACCAATAAAGAGTCACAAGCAAGTTTGCCGAAGACCGATTCAAAATCACAAATTCATAAAGTTTAGCTGTCAGCTAAACAGTCTTACCAAATTACATAAAACTAAAATGCATCGTTTAGAGGCGGTCTTTGACCGCCGGATGTTAACCAGACTCGACAAACACCACCAACAAAAATAAATACAGTTATCATTATAGAAGCGGTCTTTGACCGCGTTGCGAG